>NZ_JASCPN010000070.1:0-26387 GCF_029960155.1 Pseudomonas sp. PS01300
TTCTTGCGCAGTACTGTGCAAGAAGTTGCGCACTCGTCTGTAGGCCTTTATCCCAAAGGCCTAGGGAAATGTATGCACAGGGTTATCCACATTTGAGTGCGCAAGAAGTTGCGCAGTTGGTAAAAACGGCAGGGTAGGTTTTCAGCGCTTGAAAAGCGAAAAAACACGCCCCCAACAGCCCCCTTTCGACGCCAGCGCCTCCTGCAGTTGCCGCGCACTGATCGTGCGCTGGGCAGGGTCGAACGCCAGCGCAATTTTCAGCGCAGGCCAGCAGTGCGTGGGCAGGTTCGACGGGCGCGTCAGCGTGCGATCGAGCTGCTCGGCGCGGGCCTGAGTTGAAGGCAGGCGCCGATAGGGATGCTTGCCGCTGGCCAGCTCGTAGATCAGGCAGGCCACCGCATACATATCCGCCGCCGCACCCAGCGTGCCGTGTTCAAGTAGTTCCGGTGCTGCGTAGCCGGGCGTCCAGGCGTTGAAGCGCTCGCGGCTGAGGTGGGCCAGCCCCGAAAGCACACCGGCGTCGGCCTGGCCAAGACCAAAATCGAACAGGCGCACGCCATCTTCGCCGAGCATCACGTTGCTCGGCTTGAGGTCACCGTGAAACACGCCCCGGGCATGGCAGCAGGCCAGGGCTTCCAGCAGCGGCAACACGATCGCGTTCAACGCCTGCCCGTGCAGGCCCAGCGGTTGCTCGCACAGCAGTTTGTCCAGTGCCGGCCCGCGCAGCAGCTCCAGGGTGATGAAGGCGCGCTGGCTCGGCGGGTCGATCTCGAAGCTGTACAGGTTGACCACCTGCGGGTGCGCCACGTGCCGGGTCAGGGCAAACTCGCTGAACAGGAGCGCGTTGGCATCCGGCGAGGCGGCCAGCGCCTCGCTCACGAGCTTGATCGCCACACAGGGCTGCGGGTCACCGAACTGCTCGCGCAGCAGATCGCGGGCGCGATAGACCATGCCCATGCCGCCGGCACCGAGCAGGCGTTCGAGCCGATAGCGCCCGGCCAGCACCTGCGGCAGCGGCACCAGCGGCGGTGTCGGCGCCGGCTTTTTCTTGCCTGTGCGGCGCCCCTTGCGCTTGGCCGCAGCGGGCGCCGGGGTGGCCAACTGGCCGTTGACGAAGGCGAAATAGGTGAGGTTGGCGTCGCGGGATTCGGTGGCCAGCAAGGCACCGAGGTCGGGCTGGTGCCTGCTCATTGGCGAATCACCACTGCGGTCAGGTTGTCCCCCGCCGCGCCACGCAATGCCCCTTCGAACAGACGCTCCAGCGCGACCTGCGCCGACGCCAGGCTCAACGCCTTGCCCAGGGCATCGCTGCTCAGTTCCTGGTACAGGCCGTCGCTGCACAGCAGGAACGCATCGCCCGGGTATACCTGCAGCTCCAGCACCTCCAGGGTCAGCTGCTCGCTGGCGCCAAGGGCGCGGGTCAGGGCGCGAGCGCCCGGTTGCGCCCGCGCCTGCTCCGCGCTCATCTGGCGCTGGTCGATCAACTGCTGCTGCAACGAATGGTCGCGTGACAGCTGGTAAAGACGCTGCTGGCGCCACAGGTAGCAGCGGCTGTCGCCGGCCCAGATGCACGCGGCACGCTCGCCCTCGAGCAGCAGCGCCACCACCGTGCTGCCCATGATGCTGTCGTGGTGTGCATCCGTGACGGTCAGTTCCTGGCCAAGGCGCCGGTTGATCCAATGCAGGCACCCGCGCACCCCTTCCAGGCGCTCGTCAAAACTGCCATGGGCCGGCAACTCGGCCAGGCTGGCGACGATCAGCTGGCTGGCCAGGTCGCCACTGCGGTAGCCGCCCATGCCATCGGCCACCGCCCACAGCCCCTGCGCCGGGCACTCCAGAAACGCGTCCTCGTTGCGCATGCGCACCTTGCCAGCATCCGTGCGCGCCGCGCTGCGCCAGCGTGCTCCAACCTGCATCTAGAGCGACCCCGGCAGACGAAAGCCGCGTAACACGCCAACGTCGAAAGGGTTGGGCGCACGCTGGCTGCTGAGCAGGTAGTTGGCCCGCAGCCCGCCCACTTCGGCCTTGAGCACCAGCACGTCGCGGCCCTTGAGGTACTCGGTCTGCATCAGGTCGAACAGGCGGAACAGCGACCACGGCCCGGTGTTCTTCTCGATGCCGATCGGGCGCTCGACCATGCGTTCGAGCACCAGGCTTGCGCGACCGTCCTGGGCATCGGTCGGCCAGTTGAAGGTCATGGGCACCACCGGGCCGTGGCGATAGTCCAGCTGCCGATCGCCAAAGCGGAACTCGGCGCGGCTCACTGCCGAGTCCAGGGTGTAGGGCTCGAGCCTGAACTGCACCTGCGGCTGCGCCGGGTTCTCGGCGAAGAAGCTCTGGCGAATCGTCTGGGTCCTGGCCATCTGGTCCAGGTAGACCCGCGAGATCGGCAGGCTCTGGCCGTCGATGCTGCGCAGGCGGTAGCTGCCCGGGTCGCCGCTAATGAACGGGCGCAGGTAGGTGTCGAAGAAGCGCTCGGCGATGCCCTGGGCCTTGAAGAACTCGCGAAAGTCGTTGATCGCCACGTCACTGGTGCTGTGGGCATCGAACGGGTAGCGCTGCTGGATCGACTCACCGTAGAAGCCGTACATCTCGCTCTGGTAGCGCTCGTTGACGTACTGGTAGGCATCGTTGAGTACCAGCCGCCAGCTGTCTTCGGCCAGCAGGTTGAACCAGCCATTGAGCGGTCGCGGCAGACGCCCGGAGGCGTTGCGCAGGGCGCTGAGCGCATCGCGCTGGCCCCCCATGCGGGTCTTGGCCAGCTCGAAGGCCATCTGCTCCGGCTGGCTGGCGCGCGCGAGGCCGGCCATCTGCAGTTGCAGGTCGTTGAGCGCCTGCAGCGCCGGGGTGAGGTCGGCGGAGGGGCCATTGTTTTCGTCGAGCAGCCGATGCAGGGATTCGAAACGCCGCTGCAGGGACTTCTTCGCGGTGTCGGGCAGCGGCTTGGCCGCCACGGCGGGCTTGCTCGCCAGGGCGCCCTGGACCTTGCCGGCCACGGCGACCGCCGTGTTGGCCTTCTTGCCCAGCTTGACCCCCTGGGCCGGGTCGCTGGCCGGTGCCTCGGCGGGCTCATCGGTGCTGCCCGGCACGGGCTCGAAACGGGTGTTGTCGCGCACCTGCACCAGCAGTTGAAGTACCGGCGAGTTGGCCGAGGTGAGCCCGGCGAGCTGATCGGCGCCCTCGCCGGCATCGCCGAACGGTTGCAGGCAGACCTGGCCGACAGCCTCGCTCCAGTGGTTGGCGTAGTCGCGAAAGTACAGCTGTTCCAATCCTACCAGCAGGCGGCGCATGTCCATGTCGCTGATGCCGCTGCCCTCACCCAGGACCCAGTTGTCACGCAGCAGCTCGCTGACCAGGGTCGAGCCCTGTACCGAGAAATACTGCTCGTAGCCCTGCTGGGTGTAAAACCCCGGAATCACGTAGTCGGTGCCGAAAAACAGCCCGCCCTGGGGGCCCAGGTGCTGGCTGAGGCGGTAGTCGGGCAGGCTGCTGGCCTGCTCGCGCAGTACCCGGTACACCACGTTGACCAGCGATTCGCTGCGCAGCACCTTGCGTGCCTGGGCCACCAGTTGCGGGTCCAGCGGGTAGCTGAATGGCAGTTGCAGCAGGCGTTCGAAATGCCCGTTGAGCCCGTTTTGCACCGCCGTGTTGCCCGCGTAGCGGCGCGACCAGTCAGCGGCTACCCACTCCTGCAGCCAGGCGGCTTCGCGGCGGTCGGGCATGCTCAGCATCAGGTAGGCACGCAGGCTGTTGAGCAGGCGCTCACGGTCGCGCAGGTTGCCACGTATCTGCCCTTCGAGCTGTTTGGCCACCCGTGGCAGCAATTGGGTGTGCAGGTCCTGTTCGTAGGCACTGCGAAGCAACGGATTGCTCTGCTCGCCCTGGTACAGGCCCAGGCGCTCATGCAGTGACGCATCACCCGAAGGCGGGAATACCTGGGTCGCGGCATAGCTGCTGTCCAGCGGCTTGAGCGCGGCCATGGCATCGCTTTGCGGGGTCAGCGCTGCACGCTGCCCGGCCCACACCTGACCGAGCCCGCGCAGTTGCTCGAGGCGGTCGTGGTTGGCACTGAAACCGCCCGCCCACAGCAACCCGCAGCACACCAGTACGCCCAGCGCGCCGACATACAGTGCGCGCTGCCCCCAGTCGATGCGTCGCCGCTCGCGCTGGTCGAGGCCGGCCAGGTCGGCCTCGGGGAAGATGACCCGGCTGAGCAGGTGATGGATGAACCGCGAACGCCCGCTGCGCAAGGTGGGTAGCACCGTGCTGGGCAGGCCCAGGCTGGCCCCGATGCCGGCGGTGTCAGGGTCCAGCTGCTGGACAAGGTGCGGCGCACTGGTGAGGTAGAACCCGCGAAGCTGGCTGGCGCGCTGGTAGCGATTGCCGGTGAAGGCGATGTCGACGAACAGGCACAGCTGCTCGCCGATCTGCGCCAGCTGGTGCGGGAAGTCGAGGATGCGCGCGCGCCGCTGTGTATCGCGCTCGTGGTGCATGCGCATGATCACCTGGCTGTTGAGGCGCCGCAGCAGCGCCTCGAAGGCCTGGCGCAGCACGGCCACATCGGTGCCGTTCTGCGCCTTGGTGAAGGTGCTGCCCAGTACCTGGTCGCTTTCTTCACGGCTGAGCTGGTCGAAGAAATCGTCGAAGCCCTGCAACTGGTCGGCCTTGCTCAGCACCAGGTACACCGGCACCTGGACATGCAGGGTCTGCTGGATTTCCTGCAGTCGCGCATGGACCTGGCGCGCCAGGTTTTCCAGGCCCTTCTCGTCGCCACTGCGCAGCAGCTCGACCGGCACGCTGACCAGCACGCCGTTGAGCGGCCGGCTGCGGCTGCGTCGACGCAGCAGGTTGAGCAGGGTACGCCAGGCACTGGCGTCGACCTCGGCGGTTTCCTGGGTCAGGTAGCGTCCGGCGGTGTCGATCAACACCGCGTGGTCGGCAAAATACCAGTCGCAATGGCGCGTACCGCGGGTGTCGCGGGTGAGTTGGCGGTCCAGTTTGTTGAGCGGAAACTCCAGGCCGGAAAAGTCCAGCAGGCTGGTCTTGCCACTGCCCTGGGGGCCGATCAGCAAATACCAGGGCAGGTCGTTGCGCCAGCGCTCGCTGCGCCCGCCATACAGGCTCGAGCCCTTGAGCGTACGCAACGCCTCGCTGAAGCGGCTGCGCAGTTCCTTGTGGTCCTCATCGATGCGCGCTTCACGGCGCAGGCGTTCCTGGCCGTCCTCGCTCTCTTCGACAGCCTTTTTCTGCACCCCGGCGCGCCAGCTGGCGAACACCATGCCCAGCCCCCAGCACAGGAACAGCGCACTGATGGTCAGCAGGCGCGAGGTGGCCGAGGCCCAGAAGCGGTGGTCGTCGACTGCCAGCAGCGGCCCCACGAACCAAACCAGCAGTACCAGCGACAGCACCAGCAACAGCGTCCATACCCACGTCTTGCGCAAAAAATCGCCGACTTTCTTGAAGAAGTTTTTCATCACACGTCCCTGTTCTACTGCTGCGCCTGGACCGTTTCCGGGTCAAGCTGCTGAAAAGGTTGCAGCACGGCCTCGCGCTGCTCGCCCAACACCCAGGCGAACCCCGAATACATCACCACCAGGCAGATCAGCGCGAACAGCGTGACCATCCACCACGGCACCACCCGCACCAGGCTGCGACGCTGGTCGTTGAGCCCTTCCCACTGCGGCGAAAGTTCGCGCGGGGCATCCCCGCGCAGTTGCCGCACCTGGCGGAACAAGGCGTCGCGAATCCCTTCGAGTTCGAGCATGCCGCGTACCATCACGCGGTACTTGCCCTCGAACCCCAGCGACAGGCACAGGTACATGAGCTCCAGCATCGGCAGGTGCTTGACCGGGTTCTTCGACAGACGATCGAGCAGTTGGAAGAACTTCTCGCCACCGAAGGTCTCGTTGTGAAAGGTGCTGAGCAGGCTCATCTGCGCCCACTCGCTCTCGTTGCCCCAGGAGGTGGTGACCACGGCCTCGTCGAGCACCGAGCACAGCACGTAGCGCGCGGTCATCACCTGGCTGGGCTCGGCGCCGTTGTGCAGCGCATGGGCCTCGAACAGCTTGATGCCATGGGTGAGGGTCTGGTTGAGGGCGTCGAGGTCTTCGCGGCTGTCGCTGTGCTTGAGCCGCACCACGTGCGAGAGCAGGTCCGAGGCGGCTGCCACCAGGGTGTTGAGGCTGATGTTGATGGCCTCGGCCGGGCCCAGGCGAGCCGAGTAGATCATCCGGTCTTCCAGTTGCTCCAGGCGCGGCGTGGCCAACCCATCGGTCAGCGGAACCTGCCTGGGCGCCTGGCCCTGGCGGTCCACCAGCACGGTCTTGTCGTCCTGACGGTGTTCGATGTCCTTGTGCATGCGGTCAGTTCCTGATGGCCCAGAATTTCAGTTCGAGCTCGGCGAACTCGCCCGAGACGTGGAAGGCAAAACCACCGGAGCGCTCCAGCAGGGCCTGGTCTTCGGCGTTGAATTCGAGCAGGAAGTAGGTCTTGTTGGAATGGAACGGGATCTGCCGCGGCGCCACCGGCAACGGCACCACCTTGATGCCAGGCAGGTGCAGGTTGACCAGTTGCCGGATACGTTCCACCGGGCCGACCTTGAGGTGCGAGGGCAGGCGCGTGCGCAGGGTCTCGCTGTCGCAGTTGGCGCTGGCGGCCAGTACGAACGAGGCCGAGGCGAGCAGCGTCTGGTCGTGCACGGCGGCCACCAGGATGCCGTACTGGCGGGTTTGCAGGTCCAGTTCGATGGCGTGCTGTTCCAGCACCATCGACAGCACCTCGCGTATGCCGTCCATCAGCCGGCGAAAGCTCGCGCCCTGGTCGCTGTGCTGATAACGGCTGTCGGTACGCGGGCGCTTGGTGTCGCTGGCAAAGGTCGCCAGGTCCCCCAGCATGGTCAGCAGGGTGCGGTACAGCTCCTCGGGGTGCAGCTGGTCCAGGCCCAGGTAGTGACGCAGCAGCAGTTCGGTACGATTGATCAGTTGCAGCATCATGAAGTCGCCCACCTCCGCGCCGCCGACCTTGCCGTTGGAACGGATGCGCTCGGCAATGGTGTCGCCACGGTGGCCAAGCATGCTGATCACCTCCTTGAGGCACGACAGCAGGTAGCTTGAAGCGTGGGTGTGGATGAAGGTCGGCACGAACTCGGGGTCCAGGCTGATCACGCCGTCCGGGGTGGTGTCGAGCACGGCGCACAGCTTGAGCTTGACGTAGGCCTGATCGCCCTGCTGCTCGCCCAGCAGCAGGCGAAAGTCCGGCCGTGCACAGCTGATGTCGCTGTTGATGTCGTCACCGGCGTTGGAGTCGCTGACCGGGGTCTCGTAGGCGATGTAGCGCGCCAGCACATCGGACTGCTCCAGTCGCCGGGTCTCGATGTGGTTGCCGGTCACCAACGGCAGTGCCAGGTACACCGGCGTGTTGCCGGTGTTGGGCGGTATGTCCAGGGCCAGCGGCTCGATGTTGCTGCTGAGTTCGAACAGGCTGCCGTCGGGCAGCACGCCGCTGGCCTGGCTGACCACCAGCTTGCCCATGCTCAGGAACTGCTGGTCGATCTCCAGGCTGAGAAAACCCCAGTTGTAGCTGCCCAGCAGCTGGGTGCGGGTTTTCATCTGGTAGTCGTAGTAGCGATCGTTGTGCTGGAAGTGCTGCGGACGCAGCAGCATGCCTTCCTGCCAAATGACTTTGTGCACATGCATGATCAGTTTTCCGTCCGGGCCAGTGTGGCGTTGCTGTTGCGAATGCCAGCCTGGTCCAGCGTCAGGCTGGCGCTGTTGAGTGCCTGCGGGGTGATCTGGACCACGTAGCGCCACTGGGTCTGCTCCAGGTCGCGGTAGGCCGCCAGCACGCCGACGTAGCGGCTGCCAGGTTCCACGCTCAGGCGCAGCGTCACGTGCTCACCGGGGCGCAGCTCCAGCTCTTCGCTGACCACCAGGTCTGGCGCCAGGGATTCCTTGGCCCGCTCGTACAGGCTGAAGAAGTCGGCATGCTCGAAGGCCACCGGGTGCTTGAGTTCGAACAGGCGCACCACGATCGGCGAGGGCCGGCCATTGAGGTCCGGGTTGAGCTGGTCACCGGCGTCGAGGGTCAGTTGCAGCTTGGTCAGTTCCGAGTACGGCGATAGCGCGGAGCAACCGGCCAGCAACAGCGCCAGCGCCATCAGGCCGGTGGAGAGAAAGGTCTTGCAGCGCAGCATGGGGATCATCCTTGAGCGTCGGTGTGAAGGGTGCCGATCAGGCGAACCTGTTCGGCGTAGGCCTGGGCGAAGTCGCGCGCCAGCAGGCGCTCGCTCCATTCATCGTCCTGGCCAAGGGCCTGGTGGTAGCGCACGTAGGCGCGCCACTGGCTGCCGGCAGTCCGCAGCAGCGGTGCCCGGCCGCGCTCGAACTGCAGGCCCAGCTGGCGTGGCGAAAAGTGCTCAAGCACACCCTGCAGCGCAGCGCGACAGGCCGTCAGCATCGCCACCTGATGCGCCTGCAGGTCGCGGTAGGCCTGGGTCAGTGCCTGGCTCGCAGGGAGCTGGCCGGGCGCGGCCGGGTGCAGCAACAGGCCCAGCGCCTGGCCGGCATCGGCGCTCGACTTCAACGGGTTGTGGCTGGCGCGGTGGGAGGTGGTCAGGGCCAGGCGCAACTCGTTCTTCAGTTCGCTGCGGGTGCGCAGGCTTTGCTGCACGCCGCCGATGCTCTGCTTGAGCAGGCCGGCCGCCTTGATCGCCAGGGCTTCACGGGCGCCAGGGTCGAGCCCGCCCAGATCGACCCCGAGGGCGGTACCAAAGGCTGCCCAGAACCGTTCGTTACATGCAGGTGCCGGCGGCGCCTGTGGTTCATCGTCGGGTTCGGGCTGCGCCACCAGGTTGGGTACCAGCAGGCTTTCCATGTCTATGCGCGCGTAGTCGGGGCGCTGGCGGGCCACCGGTGCAACCGTGTCGAGTGTACTCAGTGCGTCGAGGGGCGAAGGCTCGACGTCCTGCTGGTCGAGGGCATGGAACGGGTCCAGCTCAAGAAAGGCGTCGTCAGGGATGATGCTGCCCGCGGCGCTGGGCAGGCCGACCTCGACATCGGCTGCGGTGCGGGTGACCAGGCGCGCGCGCACCTCGAAACCGCCCAGCAGGTACACGCTGTCCTGCTCGATTCGCTGCGCCTGCCCCTTGCGCAGCTGCGCACCGCTGCGTCCGTCGCGGGTGCCGTTGCTGCTGATGTCGGTGAGGAAGAACACGCCCTCCTGACAGGTGACCAGCGCATGTCGCTTGGAGACATGCCGCTGCGGGTCGCTGATGACCCAGTCGCACGCCTCGTCGCGCCCAATCACGCCGCCTGCACGGGTGAAGGTCTTGCTGCGTCCCTGCGTTTCAAGAACCAGTTCCATGTTGATGCTCCTTGCACTCACTTGCCGCGGTTGGCTGCCTGCGGATCGCCCAGCGGGCGATAGGTGTCGTCGTTGAATTTGTAATTGCCGCTACAGCCGCCCAGGCCGCTGAGCACGATCAGCGCCAGCAGCAAGGCGGGCCAGTGACGAACAGACATTTGCAGATCTCCATCGGTGGGCATTGCACGAAGCGCCGCCCGCCGGGGCAGCGCACGGTTGTAAGGGAAAATGCAGCATTGCTCGCCATGGCCGCTCAACCTTCGAACTCGCCAAGGTTGATGTTCAGCCGCCCCAGGCGGTACAGCAGGGTGCGCCGCGGCAGGCCCAGCTCGCGTGCGGCCAGGGTCTGGTTGCCGGCGTTCTTGCGCAGGCAGTCGAGCAGCCAGTGGCGCTCCACGTTTTCAAGGCGGTCACGCAGGTTCAGCCCGCTGTCCCCCGACGGTACTTCGCTGGCCGGGGCAACATGCTCAGGCAGCAGGCACTCGCCGTCGCACAGCAACACCGCGCGCTCCACCAGGCCCTTGAGTTCACGCACGTTGCCCGGCCAGGCGAGCCCGTCGAGGTAGGCCAGTGCCGCCGGCGACCACTGCAGGGGCTTGCGCCCCAGAAACTCGCAGGCCTTGGCAGAGAAATGCCGGGCCAGCACTGGCACATCGCCGCCGCGCTGACGCAGGGCCGGCAACTCGATGGGGAACTGCGCCAGGCGGTAGTACAGGTCTTCACGAAAGCGCCCTTCGCTGACCAGCACCGCCAGGTCGCGGTGGGTGGCGGCGATGATGCGCACATCGATGGTGTGGGTGTCGTTGGAACCCAGCGGGCGGATCTCGCCCTCCTGCAGCACGCGCAGCAGCTTGGCCTGCAGCGACAGCGGCATGTCGCCGATTTCGTCGAGCAGCAGGGTGCCGCCGTGGGCGGCATCGAACAGGCCAGGGCGGTCGCGCAGTGCGCCAGTGAAGGCGCCCCGGCGATACCCGAACAGTTCGCTCTCCAGCAGGTTTTCCGGCAGGGCCGCACAGTTCTGCACCACGAACGGCCGGGTACAGCGCGGGCCGTAGTCGTGAATCGCCCGGGCCACGACCTCCTTGCCGGTGCCGGTCTCGCCCAGCAGCAGGACGGTGTAGGGGCTATGCAGCACCTTGCTGATCAGCTGGTAGGCCTGGCGCATCGCGGCGCTGTTGCCGATCAGCCCGTAGTCGGTGGCGCCGGCGCGCGTGGCGGGCAGCGGCGCCGGCGGCGCCTCGGGCTGGTGCAGGCGTTGCAGCAACTCCATTTGCACCAGCACGAACGCCCCCAGCTGTCCCAGCGACTGGGCAAAGCCGCCCAGGTCGACGCTGGTACGGCTGGCACACAGCAGCAGGCCGGCGATGGCCTGCTGCGGGTTGAGCAGCGGTACGCACAGCAGCGACTGCCAGGGGCTGTGCAGCACCGGCAGGAAACTGGTGTCGAGCAGGCTGGCGGGCAGGTCGGCAAGGCTTACCGAACGGTTCTGGCACAGCGCGAACTGCAGCAGTTGCTCGCCGTTGTAATCCACCGGCACGCTGGCGGCAGCACGCGGCTGCAAGGCCCCGCCCAGCCATTCGGCGGCAAGGCTCAGCGAAGTGTGGGTGGCATCGAGCAGGTACAGCTGACTGAGCTCGCAACCGCTGAGCTCGGCCACCGCCTGCACGAAGCGCTCCTGCAGCGCGGGTTCCCGGCCCGTACGCGACAGGCTGGCGAAGTGCGTCAACAGGGCTTCGGCATAGCGCAAGGGCTGCGGCACGTGGGTGAACATCACCCCCACCTCAGGCAAACTCGCACCTCACGCCCGTATCGCCATCGAGCGTGGCATGCACCTGCTGCAACGACTCCCCGGCCGCCATCGCTGCCAGCAGCCGGTCAGCCACCTGCGGCATCAGGTGCAGGTCGAGCAGGTGGTCGATCAGCCGCGCGCCGCTGTCGCCCTGGGTGCAACGCTCGGCCAGGTGCTCGACCAGCGCCGGGGCATAGGTGAAACCCAGTTGCCGGCGCAGCAGCCGCTGGCCAAAGCGCTGCAGCTTGATCTCGACCAGCTCGCGCAGCACCGGGCCGCTCACCGGGTAGTACGGCACCACACGCATGCGCGCCAGCAAGGCCGGTTTGAAATGCCTGCTCAAGGCGGGCCGTATGGCCTGTTCCAGTTGCTCGGCAGAGGGCCGTTCGGCGCCTTGGCAAAGGCTTGCGATCTGCTCGCTGGCCAGGTTGGAGGTCATCAGGATCAGGGTGTTGCGAAAGTCGATTTCGCGCCCCTCGCCGTCGTTGGCCACGCCCTTGTCGAAGATCTGGTAGAACAGGTTCAGCACGTCCGGGTCGGCCTTCTCGACCTCATCCAGCAGCACTACGGAATAGGGCTTCTGGCGCACCGCCTCGGTGAGCATGCCGCCCTCGCCATAGCCGACGTAACCGGGCGGCGCGCCGATCAGCCGCGACACGGTGTGCTTCTCCTGGAACTCGGACATGTTGATGGTGGTGATGAAGCGCTCGCCGCCATACAGCAGGTCGGCCAGGGCCAGGGCCGTTTCGGTCTTGCCCACGCCACTGGGCCCCACCAGCAGGAACACCCCGACCGGCGCATCGGGCTTTGCCAGGCCGGCTGCGTTGGCCCGCATCGAACGGTCCAGTGCCTGCACGGCCTGCTCCTGACCACGGATGCGCGCACGCAGGTCTTCGGCAAAGCGCATGATCCTGGCGTTGTGCTCGCGGGCCAGTTGCTCCAGCGGCACGCCGGTCCAGGCACTGATCACTTCGGCCACCAGGCGCGGGCACACTTCGAAGCTGACCAGGCGCTCTTCGGCCTGCGCCGCTTCCAGCAGGCGGCGGGTGGTCTCCAGGCTGGCCTGCAGTACGGCCACGTCATCCCGTGCATTGCCCTGCTCGCGGGCTTCGGCCAACTGCCGGCGCAGGTCCAGCACCTGCTCGGCCAGCGCGCGCTGCTGTTCCCAGCGCGCCTGCACGGCCTGCTGGTCGGCCTGATCGCTGCGCAGTTGCGCCTGCAAAATGTGCAGCGCCTCTTGGTCGATGCCCACACCGGCTTCGGCGTCGCGCTGCTGCGCCTGCACCTGCCGCTCGCCCTCGGCCAGCGAGGCACGCAGGCGTTCCAGGCGTTGCGGCGCGGCGGCCAGGCTGATGCGCACCCGGGCACAGGCGGTGTCGAGTACATCGACCGCCTTGTCCGGCAACTGTCGCCCGGCCAGGTAGCGCGCCGACATGTGCGCCGCCGCCACCACCGCATCATCGCGCAGGTAGATACCGTGACTCTTCTCATACACCTGGGCCAGGCCGCGCAGGATGGTCACCGCCTCGTCCGCTGTCGGCTCGTGCAGTTGTACCGGCTGAAAGCGCCGGGCCAGGGCCGGGTCCTTCTCGAAGTACTTCTTGTACTCGCTCCAGGTGGTGGCGGCGATGGTGCGCAGCTCGCCCCGCGCCAGTGCAGGCTTGAGCAGGTTGGCCGCATCCGAACCGCCGGCGTTGCCGCCCGCACCGATCAGGGTGTGGGCTTCATCGATAAACAGGATGACCGGTCGGGGCGCGGCCTTGACCTCGTCGATCACGCCCTTGAGGCGTCGCTCGAACTCGCCCTTGACGCTGGCGCCGGCCTGCAGCAGGCCCATGTCCAGCGCCAGCAGCTCTACCCCGCGCAGTGCCGGCGGCACTTCGGCGGCGGCAATGCGCAGCGCCAGGCCCTCGACGATGGCGGTCTTGCCCACACCGGCCTCGCCCACCACGATGGGGTTGTTCTTGCGCCGCCGGGCAAGGATGTCGATCATCTGGCGCAGCGCTTGATCGCGGCACAGTACCGGGTCGAGTCGGCCGTCGCGGGCCTGCTGCGTGAGGTTGTGGGTAAAGCGCTGCAGCATCGACTCGCCCTGGCCGCCCGTGGCACCCTGCGCTGCAACCGGCCGGGACGCCAGGGCGAAGCCCTTGAGGCGCTCGATGTTCAGGCGGGCCAGCAGCGGCTGGTAATGGCTGCCGGCATAGCGCACGGGGTTGCGCAGCAGCGCCAGGATCAGCGCAGCCTGTTCGACCTGGCTGCTGCCCAGTTCGAGGTTGGCCACCAGCAGCGCATCCTGCAGCCACTGCACCAGTTCGGGGGCGAACACCGGGTTGCGCGAAGCGCTGTGTTCAAGCTGCACCTGCAAGGTGGCGCGCAGTTCGCCCGGCGCCACGTCGGCGTCGTGCAAGGCCCGTTCAAGAAGGCCTTCGGGGCGATCTAGCAATTCCAGCAGCAGGTCCTCGACCAGGATCCTGCTGCCGCCACGTGCCACGCAACGTTCGGCGCAGCGCTCCAGGTCACGACGGGTGTCGGCGTCCAGCGCCTGGATGAGTTGTTGCAGGTCTACGGTGATCATGTTCATCGGTCCTTAATGAATTTTGCTTCCCAGGGTCACCACGCCATCGGCGCGTTCGTGACCGAGCCAACTCGTCCATCCCAGACGGCAGGCGTTGTCCTGGCCGATACGCAGCTCGCGAATCTCTTCCTGGCGCAGCACAAGGCGGATGTCGTAGTCCAGCGGGTCGCGCAGGGTGAAACGCACCAGGGCACACAGCGGCTGATAGCCGAAGCCGATCGGCAGGAACTCGTGAAAGCGCTGCCAGTCGAGCTGGGTGATGTGGATGCGGAACTTGCCGTTGCGATCACGCACCCGCTCGCCCAGCACCACGTCCTCGCCCAGCAGGCTGTTGGCGCGCCCCAGGCGATTGCACTGCTCCTGCAGGATGACCACGCGACGTTCGATGCACTGCTCGATGACCAGCTGCGCATGCTTGAAGTAGTAGCGCAGCACCGCCTCGATCAATGCCGCCGAGTGGGCACGCAGGCTCAGCAGGCCCAGGTAGGGCAACAGGCGCTTCCAGTTCAGTTCGCGGGCCTCGCGAATGTGCTCGCCACCCAGCCCGATCAGGGCGAACAGCTGCGCCGAGAATGGGTCCATCGCCCCGCTCTGGAAGCGTGCGCGATAACGGTACTTGCGCCAGATGGGCAGCATCAGGCGCTGTAGCCGATGGTGGAACACGTCGAGAAACTGCCGGGTCGTGTTGCCGTCCTCGCCATCGCCCAGCGCCTGCTCCACGTAGAACGCCGGCAGCGGCGAGCTGGCGCCGCACAGGCCGATCAGGTTGAAACGCAGGCGTGCACGCATCTGCCCGCGGTCGTCGAAGAACTCGACGCGATCGACGTCGCTGCCCGGAAAGCCCAGGCTCGGATTGGCCTGGAACTCCAGCTGGTCGTACAGCTCCTCTTCGCTCAGGTGCGGATGGAACTCGCGCAGCCGGTCGATGACCAGCAGCACGGCCTGAAACAGCGAGTATTCGCGTATTGCGTGGCTCAGCCCGCTCAAAGCAGGGGCTGCAGGCCCATACGTGGTGTCCATTGGTACACCTCTCCCTGGGTACTTCTGACCCGCAACTCGTGGTACGAGTTGAGGCTGGCATAAAGGGCAAAGAACTCGTTGAGCACCGAGGCGAACACGAACAGGTCGCCTTCGCCGATGTAGCCTTGCGGGTCGATGGTCAGTTCGGTGCGCAGCCCGCGCAGGGGCAGGCCGCGGTGCAATCGGTCGACATGCTCGTGACGGATCGACTTGAGCCCGCCGAGCAGGCGCTTGCTGACCTTCTCGGCATGTTGGTCGTAGTAGCGCGGCAAGTCGTAGGTTTCCAGGATCACCTTGAGCGCATCGACGTTGGCCAGCGACAGGTAGTTGAGCGACATGTTGCTGATCAGCTTCCACAGGAAATCCCGGTTCAGGGGCGGTGCGTAGCTGGCCGTGACCGGGGTGATGTTGCGGAAGGTGAGGAACTCCGGGGTCTGCTCGGACGGCTGGTCGATATCACCCAGCTTGAGCCGGCGCGGCAGGTTCTGGTTGGTGCAGGTGAGCTCGATGGACAGCGTCTCGTGGGTGCGGGTATCGCGTATTCCGAAGCTCAGGTAGGTGTCCAGGCCGTCATGCAACAGCGAGGAGCGCTGGCGAATGCTGTAGTGCGGGCTGGTCTGCGGCACGTCGAAACTGGGGTCGTGCTCGAACGACTCGAACGGCACATAGGCCTGGTAGCCCACGCCGCCGGGCTTCCAGCCGGTCACGCTGTGCACCGAGAACACCCCGCAGTTCTCCAGGTCGTACTCGGCGGGCAGCAGCAGGTATTCGTCCTGCTTGCCATCCAGGCGAATCGGCAGGGCATCGTGCTGGAACAGGTTGGCGATAGGGGTGCAGTACAGCTTGACGTTGTCCAGCGTGGGGCGCATGCGCTGGATACCGCCCCTGCGGATGTCGAAACGTATCTCCAGCCCACGCATCTGCTTGAGGGTTTCCGTGCCCAGGGACTTGAGTGCCTCCAGGCCGTCGAGGTCGACGAACAGGAACTTGTCCTGGAAGGCGAAGTACTCCTGCAGGTAGCGGTAACCGCGAAAGGTGTTCAGCGGGTAGGGAATCAGCGCTTCTTCCTCGGCGAAGCCGACCGGCTGGATACGGTTGCCAGCCAGGCGCACTGTCACGTTCTCGCCACTGGCGCGCACCAGCGGCTTGCCATCGCCCCCCAGTGGCACCAGCTCGATGCCTTCCACGTTGCGCAGCAGGCACAGGTAGAGCATCTGGCTGATGTAGCGCTCGCCTGCCAGGTGCAGGCGCAGGCGGCTCAGTTCCAGCTCGCCGACATGCCCGTCGCAGCTCATCTCCAGGCGCAGGCTGAGCAGCGCCCCATCACCCTTTACCGAGTAATTGAGCGCGGTGAGGTCCAGGGCCATGACATCGGTGGGGTAGCAGGTACGAAAACGGCAGCGCACCTCATCGATCGGCTGGCTCTCGACCGGTGTATCGCGCGCCACCCGCAAGGGCGGGCCGGACTGGCCCAGCGGGTCGAACTGCAGGATGCTGAACGCCGGCAGCGGGCGCATGTAGTTGGGCCACAGCAGCTGCATCAGCGAATGGCTCAGCTCGGGCAGTTCGTCATCGAGCTTCTGGCGCAGGCGCCCGGTGAGGAAGGCAAAGCCCTCGAGCAGCCGCTCCACGTCCGGGTCGCGCCCGGCCTGCCCCAGAAACGGCGCCAGGGCCGGGCTGCGCTCGGCAAAGCGTCGCCCCAGCTGGCGCAACGCGGTGAGCTCGCTCTGGTAGTAATGATTGAAGGACATGCTCGGTTACCTGTTTTGCATGCTCAGGAACGTCCTGTTCGCGAGACGACAGCGCGGTGCGCGTCTCAGTTGACCTGCACCTGCCCGCCGCCCTCCAGGCGCGCGGAAAAACTGACCTGACGCTTGATCCCGTCCAGCTCAAGCAGGCCTTCGATGCTGAAAGCCAGCTTGAGCTGATCGTGATCACGCGGCAGCGACACCACGCGCACATTGGTCAGGCGCGGTTCGTAGGCTTCGATGAACTGCTCGATGGCCTGACGCGCCTGGCTCAGCGCGTCATGCAGGCTCAGGCGCATGTCATTGAGGTCTGCCAGCCCGTAATCGGGCAGCGTCTGCACGCTGCCCGCACGGGTACTGAGCATCTTGCCCAGGTGCACCGCCACCGAGGCCATGGCAGCCCTCTCGCGGCTCCAGCCGCGACGCTTGTCGGCTTCGCCGCCCAGACGCTCGAAAAGGCTGCCATATCCGCTCATGTACGCGCCCCCGCTTACTCTTTATCCAGCTTGCCGACCAGCGACAGGGTGAAGTCGGCGCCCATGTACTTGAAGTGCGGGCGCACGTTGAGGCTGACCCGGTACCAACCCGGCTCCCCTTCAACATCGCTGACGATGATCTGGGCCGCGCGCAGCGGACGACGCCCACGCACCTCGGCGCTCGGGTTCTCCTGGTCGGCCACGTACTGGCGGATCCACTTGTTGAGTTCCAGCTCCAGGTCGGTGCGCTCCTTCCACGAGCCCAGCTGCTCGCGCTGCAGTACCTTGAGGTAGTGGGCCAGGCGGTTGACGATCATCATGTACGGCAGCTGGGTACCGAGCTTGTAGTTCAGCTCGGCGGCCTTGCCCTCGGCGCTGATGCCGAAGAACTTGGGTTTCTGCACCGAACTGGCGGAGAAGAACGCGGCGTTGTCACTGCCCTTGCGCATGGTCAGGGAAATGAAGCCTTCCTCGGCCAGCTCGTACTCGCGGCGGTCCGACACCAGCACTTCGGTGGGGATCTTGGTCTCGATCTCGCCCATGCTTTCGAAGTGGTGCAGCGGCAGGTCTTCCACCGCGCCACCGCTCTGCGGGCCGATGATGTTCGGGCACCAGCGGAACTTGGCGAAGCTGTCGGTCAGCTTGGTGCCGAACGCATAGGCGGTGTTGCCCCACAGGTAGTGCTCGTGGCTGTTGGCCACGGTTTCCTTGTAGACGAACGACTTGACCGGGTTTTCCTCCGGGTCATAAGGGTTGCGCAGCAGGAAGCGCGGCACGGTGAGGCCGATGTAGCGCGCGTCCTCGGACTGGCGAAAGCTCTGCCACTTGGCAAACTGCGGGCCTTCGAAGTGGTCCTTGAGATCCTTGAGGTCCGGCAGGCCGGTGAAGCTTTCGAGGCCGAAGAACTTCGGACCGGCAGCGGCGATGAACGGCGCATGGGACATGCACGCAACGCTGGAGACGTACTGCATCAGCTTGACGTCGGGGGAGCTGGGCGACATGAAGTAGTTGGCGATGATCGCGCCCACCGGCTGGCCACCGAACTGGCCGTACTCTGCGGTATAGATGTGCTTGTAGAGACCGGCCTGCATGACTTCGGGCGAGTCCTCGAAGTCGTCCAGCAGGTCCTGCTTGGAGACGTTGAGAATTTCTATCTTGATGTTTTCGCGAAAGTTGGTGCGGTCGACCAGCAACTGCAGGCCACGCCAGGCCGACTCCAGCGACTGGAAGTCGGGGTGGTGGAGAATCGCGTCCATCTGGCGGCTGAGCTTGGCATCGATCTCGGCGATCATGCGGTCGACCATGGCCTTCTTGACCGGTTCGCCGTCGTTGTGCGGCTTGAGCAGCTCTTCGATGAAGGCCGACACGCCGCGCTTGGCAATGTCATAGGCTTCATCGTCGGGCGTCAGGCGGGTTTGCGCGATGATGTTGTCGAGAATGCTGTACTCGCCTTCGGTGCTGCTGGTTTGCTGTGCTGCGCTGGTGCTCATGGTGTTCTTCCTTGACGGGGGAGGCTCAAGCGTCGGTGGTCGGCGTGGCGCTCAGGCCCAGTTCGCCGAGTACGCGGGTGCGCGACTCATCGTCGGCGAGCACGCCTTCGATGGCCTTGCGAAAAGCCGGTGCGTTGCCCAGCGGGCCCTTGAGTGCCACCAGCGCATCGCGCAGTTCCATCAGCTTCTTGAGCTCTGGCACCTGCTCGACCAGGCTGGCCGGGTTGAAGTCCTTCATGGAGTTGACCCGCAGGCTGATGCCCAGCTCATCGCTGGCGCTTTCGTCGTCCTGCAGGCGGTTGGGCACGCTGAGGGTCAGGCTCAACTCCTGCTTGGCGAGCACTTCGTCAAACGTCATCTTGTCGATGCTGATGGGCTTGCGGTCCTCTACCTTGCGTTCGTCCGGACGCTGGGTGTAGTCACCGATCGCGAGCAGCTTCAAGGGCAGTTCGATTTCTTCCTGGGCACCGCCCGTGGCAGGTTTGAACGTGACGTTGATGCGTTCCTTGGGGGCTACCGAGCCTTCTTTGGCCATGGCTTTTCTCCTTGCGTTTGCGGCCCGGGGGCCTAGTCGAGTACCACTTCGAGGTCGAGGTGGCACAGCCTGCGATAAACCTCATCCTTGCGTTCGCGCACGGCGTGGTTCTGCGGCAGCAGCTCACAACAGCTGTGCAGCAGACGCAGTACTTCCAGTGCCAGGTCCGGCTCCCACTGATGCAGGCCGGCCTGTTGCAGTTCGTGATCGAGGGCTTCGAGCTGGGTCTTGGCCAGTTCGTACTTCTTGGCCAGAAAGCACAGCCGCGCCTGGCTGAGCTGCCAGAAAAAGCGCACGCGCCCGCCTTGAGCCGCCTGCATGCCCTGCTTGAGTATCTGCACGGCAGGCTTGAGGCCGTCCTTGCGCAGCACGGGCAGCACCGCCTCCAGGGCCAGCTCCCAGGGTGGCAGGCTGGTCGCGAGGTCGGTCTCGACCTTGCGCGGTGCGCTGGTGCTCTGCAGGTGCGGCATGACGCTGGCGTTGATCCAGCCCCGCGTCGCCGGGTCGGCAAACGGCGTGCCGTCATGAAAGCGCAGCTCCACCACCCCGGGCAGGCGCTGCAGCAGTTGCGCGAAGTGGAACTCCACCTCGCGCATGCCCTGCTCGGCGTTGAGCTCCAGCAGGCACTCCCAGACCATGCGCTGGCCGTCGAACCAGAACGGCGACTTGGCCAGGCTGGCCTCGAGCTCCATCAGCAGGTCGGCGTACTGGCCGTTGGCAAAGCGTTCCTGGTAGATCTTCAGGCGGTCGACCGGCAACCCGCGCAGCACGGTCACCTGTTCGGCATTGCGCTCGGGCACCGCGTCGATCTGCAACCACAGCAGCGTGCGGTTGAGGCGCAAGGCGCGCACGTCGGTGGCCTTCTGCTTGAGCCACCAGTTCGATAACGGTCGAGCGCCATCCTGCAGGGTGCGTAACACCTTGTGCGCGTCTTTTTCGCTGTCGACGGGGGCGCCGGGGGTGAGCAACTGGGTGGCGGCCTGCTTGACCTGGGCCACGACCGCGCCCACGGCCCCAGGTTCGGGCTGATTGTCGGCAGCACGTTGCACCATGCTCGACAGGCGTCGGCACAACGGCAGCAACAGCGGCGCCTCATCGCCCAGGTGCGTGGTCAGGGCTGCATCGAGCGCCTGCAGGCTGTCGACCAGGCGGCGGAACAGCGCCAGTTGCTCCTTGATCGCGACGTTTTCACCCAGTACCTGCTCCAGGCGCGGCACCAGCCAGCCGATGGCCGCGGCCCGTGTGCGCGGCTTGGCCGGGTGCACCTGCGCCCAGTGCTGCTCGCACAGGTGCTGCAACAGCCCCACGCCGGCCAGCAGGCCGGGGAAGGATTCGCGTTGATACAACGCCCACGTCAACCAGGCGGCAACCCGCAGGTCCTTGGACTGTGTGCGCAGCAGCGTCTCGCTGTTCTCGAGCACGCGGAGCCAGTCGATCTGGCCGCTCTCGTGAACGGACTGAGCCTTGTTCAGCTCGCCTTCCAGTGCTTCGTACTCACTGGAAAAACGCACGTCCTCGCCCGCAAAACAGTCTGTTGATACAGCCTGCCGGGCAACCTCGTGGTAACGAGCGTGCAACTTGCTTGAGTAGGACATCCTTGGCCTGTAGTTGGACTGCAGGCCCCGCGCCGACCGAAAAAGCCCAGGCGGCACGGGGCCTACCAAAACAGCGTCAAACACCCATCCGTGGGTTCGCTGCCTTAAGTGAGGGGGCACATCCTAGATAGGGAAATGGCACATTGCAATCAACACAGCGTGTGCAATTTGTATCAAAAAGCAGGAAACCATTCCGCTGACGAACAGGACTGGCACTTTGCCACACTTCAAGGCATGCTAGCCGCCCTTCGGGCGTGCAGCTTATAGTGCGCGCCTGGAACCGGGATGCGACAGGACTACCGCACACTGCGCCGCTTGTCGCTGCGTAGCGATCACCTGCCACAGCCTCACGCAGGAACAGCGTTTGACCAATCTGACTCAGCCTTCATCCCCGCGCAAAGCCACGAGTGCGTCCGGTTCGCCCTTGCGTGGCTCGCTCAAAGGCGCGTTGGCCATCCTGGTGCTGCTGTTGCTCGCGCTGCTGTTCTGGCAAGTGTTCGAGCAGTTCCGCCATACCCAGGCCGATCGCCGCCAGCAGAGCCTGGATGCAAGTGCCGAACTGGCCAGCCAGCTCAACCTGAGCCTGGCATTGAACGCGCAAAAAGCCCTCACCCTGCTGCAACCCTACCCTGCCGCACCGGCCGTCACCGACCTGCCGCCGCTGCTCGAACACCTGCACGCACGCCTGCCCGCCCTGCGCAGCCTGGTGTGGGTGGACGCCCAGGGCGCGTTGCTGCGCGACAGCGCGGGCATCAGTGCCGACCGCAAGGCGCTCCAGGAGCTGCTGCACCTGGGCCAGGAGCGCCCGTACTACTTCAGCAACAGCGACGACAACAGCCTGGTCTACCTGCTGCTGCAGCACCCCGACAGCGACACCCGTGGCTATTGGCTGCTGCGCCTGGCCCCGGAGTACTACCAGCAACTGAGCCAACCCCTGGAGCACGCCGCGCCACCGCTGTGGCTGCTGGAAAACAGCCGCACGGCCCAGGTCATCGATCGCCACGCGCCGCCGCTCGATGCGCGCGACGCCAGCATCGAGCCGCCGCAAAGCGTGCTGCTGGCGTACCTGGACAACAGCGACTGGCAACTGCGCGGCCTGTTCGATGCCGCCCACAGCCGCCTGCAACTGCTGCCGGCCTTGATCGGCAAGTGCGTGCTGGGCCTGGTGTGCGCGCTGATCCCGCTGCTGGCGCTGATCAGCATGCGCCGCCGCCACCGCGCCCTGCAGGAAGGTCGGCGACGCTATCAGGACATCTTCGAAGGCACGGGCGTGGCCTTGTGCGTACTCGACCTGTCGGGGCTGACCGAACTGCTGGAGCGCCTGCGCCTGCGCAGCACAGCCGAGCTGGCCCAGCGCCTGGCCCAGGATGTATCGCTGCGCCACAGCCTGCTGGGCGAGCTGAAGGTTACCGAAGTCAATCAGGTGGCCCTGCAACTGCTGGGCGCCGGCTGCTGCGAGAGCGCCTGGCAGCGCCTGATCGAAGGCCACTCGCCGGGCGCCGACGGGGTGGGCATGCAGTTGGTCGAGGCAGTGGTGCAGGACCTGCGCCTGCTGGAGCTGGAAGTGCGGCTCAGCGACCCCCAGGGCCAGGACCAGCACCTGTGGCTGATGGTGCGCTTCCCCCAGGCACGGCGTGACTACCAGGCCGTGATCCTGAGCATCAGCGATATCACCAGCCGCAAGCGCGTGGAGCTGTCGCTGCTGGAGCGCGAAAGCTTCTGGTCGGACGTGGTGCGCACCGTGCCCGACCAGCTGTACGTGCAGGATGTGCACAGCCTGCGCATGATCTTCAGCAACCGCCACCTGGGCCAGACCCTGGGCTATTCGCGCAGCGAGCTGGCGCAGATGGGCGAGTACTTCTGGGAGGTGCTGCTGCACCCGCAGGACGCCGAGCTGTTTCGCCAGATGCGCCAGCAGCAGCGCCAGAGCGGCTATGTGGAGCAGTTGCATTGCCAACTGCGTTTTCTTCACCACGACCAGAGCTGGCGACGCTACGACATTCGCGAACAGGCCCTGACCCGCGACCCTGACGGCACGGTGCTGCGCATCATCGGGGTGGGCAAGGACGTCACCGACCAGATCGAGGCGAGCGAGTCGCTGCGCGACAGCGAGCAGCGCTACCGCATGCTCGCCGAGAGCATCAGCGACGTGATCTTCTCCACCGACCCGCAGTTGCAGCTCAACTACGTCAGCCCTTCGGTGCAGACGGTACTGGGCTACGACGTGCCGTGGATCTTCGCCAACGGCTGGCAGTCGACCATTGCCAACCCGGCGCAGCTGACCGGCGTGTTCACCCTGTTCGAACGGGTCAAGCGGGCCCTCGAGGAACCCGCCGCGCTGGAACGCCTGCGCACCGAGGTGACCACCCAGCTGTTCCTGTTCGACTGTCTGCGCGCCGACGGCCGCAAGATCCCGATCGAGCTGCGCGTGGTACTGGTGTGGGACGAGCACAACCATTTCGAGGGCATTCTGGGCGTCGGCCGCGACATCAGCCAGCAACGCCGCGCCGAGAAAGACCTGCGCATGGCCGCCACGGTGTTCGAGCATTCCACCTCGGCGATCCTGATCACCGACCCGGCCGGCTACATCGTGCAGGCCAACGAAGCCTTCAGCCGGGTCAGCGGCTACGCGGTGAGCGACGTGCTCGACCAGTTGCCGAGCCTGCTCACCGTCGACGAACAGCAGGAAGCCCACCTCAACTACGTGCTCAAGCAACTGCACCAGCGCGGCACCTGGGAGGGCGAGGTCTGGCTCAAGCGCCGCAGCGGCGAGCACTACCCGGCGTGGGTCGGCATCACCGCGGTACTCGACGACGAGGGTGACCTGGCCAGCTACGTGTGCTTCTTCACCGACATCAGCGAGCGCAAGGCCAGCGAACAGCGCATTCACCGCCTGGCCTACTACGACGCCCTGACCCACCTGCCCAACCGCACGCTGTTCCAGGACCGCCTGCACACCGCGCTGCAGCAGGCCGAGCGGCAGAAGGCCTGGGTGGTGCTGATGTTCCTGGACCTGGACCGTTTCAAGCCGATCAACGACTCCCTGGGGCATGCCGCAGGCGATCGCATGCTCAAGGACATGGCCGAACGCCTGCTCGACTGCGTACACGACGACGACACCGTGGCACGCATGGGCGGCGATGAATTCACCTTGCTGCTGCAACCCAAGGCCACCCGCGAAATCGCGCTCAACCGCGCGATCCACGTGGCCGAGCAGATCCTGGGCAGCCTGGTGCGACCGTTCGTGCTGGAGAACCGCGAGTTCTTCGTCACTGCCAGCATCGGCATCGCCCTCAGCCCGCAGGACGGCAGCGAGCTGAGCCAGCTGATGAAGAACGCCGACACCGCGATGTACCACGCCAAGGAGCGCGGCAAGAACAACTTCCAGTTCTACCAGGCCGACATGAACGCCAGTGCGCTGGAGCGCCTGGAGCTGGAAAGCGACCTGCGTCATGCGCTGGAGCAGAACGAATTCATCCTCTACTACCAGCCGCAGTTCAGCGGCGACGGCAAGCGCCTGACCGGTGCCGAGGCCCTGCTGCGCTGGCGCCACCCGCGCCGCGGGCTGGTGCCGCCGGGCGACTTCATCCCGGTGATCGAGGAGCTGGGGCTGGTGGTGGACGTGGGCGACTGGGTCATCAGCGAAGCCTGCCGCCAGCTCAAGGCCTGGCACCAGGCCAAGGTGCGAGTGCCCAAGGTGTCGGTGAACATTTCGGCGCGCCAGTTCTCCGATGGCCAACTGGGCACGCGCATCGCCACCATCCTGGCCGATACCGGGCTGCCGCCGGCGTGCCTGGAGCTGGAACTGACCGAAAGCATCCTGATGCGCGAGGTCAACGAGGCGATGGTGATCCTCGACAGCCTGAAGAATCTGGGGCTGAGCATTGCGGTGGACGACTTCGGCACCGGCTACTCGTCGCTCAACTACCTCAAGCAGTTCCCCATCGACGTGCTCAAGATCGACCGCACCTTCGTCGACGGTCTGCCCGAGGGCGAGCAGGATGCGCAGATCGCCCGCGCCATCATCGCCATGGCCCACAGCCTGAACCTGGCGGTGATCGCCGAGGGTGTGGAGACCCATGAGCAACTGGAGTTTCTGCGCGAGCACGGTTGCGACGAGGTGCAGGGCTACCTGTTCGGGCGGCCGATGCCGGCCAACCAGTTCGAGGCGCAGTTCAGCAACGAAACGTTGTTCATGTTCGAATGACGCATCGCGGGTCAAGCCCGCTCCCACAGGATGTTCTCGGCCCCCGAGAGCGGATACCAGACCTGTGGGAGCGGGCTTGACCCGCGATAAGTTCACACCGAGCCTGAATGAGCCCCGCTTGTCTGCGACATGATGCCCTTTCATATGCCAGACAAAAGCCGATGAGGTAGAATGCCCGCCTATTTCAGCACGATCCTTGAGGACCGCCATGTTCAGCCGTGATTTGACCATTGCCAAGTACGACGCCGATCTCTTTGCCGCCATGGAGCAAGAAGCTCAGCGCCAGGAAGAGCACATTGAGCTGATCGCTTCGGAAAACTACACCAGCCCTGCGGTGATGGAAGCTCAAGGCTCGGTACTGACCAACAAGTACGCCGAAGGCTACCCGGGCAAGCGCTACTACGGTGGCTGCGAATACGTCGACGTGGTCGAGCAACTGGCCATCGACCGCGCCAAGCAGCTGTTCGGCGCCGACTACGCCAACGTGCAGCCGCACGCCGGCTCCCAGGCCAACGCTGCCGTCTACCTGGCCCTGCTGTCGGCCGGTGACACCATCCTGGGCATGAGCCTGGCCCACGGCGGCCACCTGACCCACGGCGCGGCCGTGTCGTCCTCGGGCAAGCTGTACAACGCCATCCAGTACGGCATCGACGCCAACGGCCTGATCGACTACGACGAAGTCGAGCGCCTGGCGGTCGAGCACAAGCCGAAAATGATCGTGGCCGGTTTCTCGGCCTACTCGCAGGTGCTGGACTTCCCGCGCTTCCGCGAAATCGCCGACAAGGTCGGTGCCTACCTGTTCGTCGACATGGCCCACGTGGCTGGCCTGGTCGCCGCTGGCGTGTACCCGAACCCGGTACCGTTCGCCGACGTGGTCACCACCACCACCCACAAGACCCTGCGCGGTCCACGTGGCGGCCTGATCCTGGCCCGTGCCAACGCCGACATCGAGAAGAAGCTGAACTCCGCCGTATTCCCGGGCGCCCAGGGCGGCCCGCTGGAGCACGTGATCGCGGCCAAGGCGATCTGCTTCAAGGAAGCGCTGCAGCCTGAGTTCAAGGCCTACCAGCAGCAAGTGGTGAAGAACGCCCAGGCCATGGCCGGCGTGTTCATCGAGCGCGGCTTCGACGTGGTGTCGGGCGGTACTGAAAACCACCTGTTCCTGCTGTCGCTGATCAAGCAGGAAATCTCCGGCAAGGACGCAGACGCTGCCCTGGGCAAAGCCTTCATCACCGTCAACAAGAACTCCGTGCCAAACGACCCACGCTCCCCGTTCGTCACTTCCGGCCTGCGCTTCGGCACCCCGGCCGTGACCACTCGCGGCTTCAAGGAAGCCGAGTGCAAGGAACTGGCGGGCTGGATCTGCGACATCCTGGACGACCTGAACAACGAAGCGGTGATCGACGCCGTTCGCGAGAAGGTCAAGGCCATCTGCGCCAAGCTGCCGGTGTACGGCAACTGATCGCAGGTACCTGATGTGAAAAAGCCCGGCTCCCAGCCGGGCTTTTTTGTGGCATCGCGGGTCAAGCCCGCTCCCACAGGATTTCATAGCCCTCCAGATGGGTAGTAAACCTGTGGGAGCGGGCTTGACC
>NZ_JASCPN010000071.1:0-25353 GCF_029960155.1 Pseudomonas sp. PS01300
GGTCAAGCCCGCTCCCACAGGTACAACACTGGTCTTGAAGGCAGTGATGTACCTGTGGGGGCGGGCTTGACCCGCGATGCTTTTACGGGGCGAATGGCATCTCGCGCTTGTGATGCGTCTTCTCGTACGTGCGCCTGATGATCTCGAACGCTTCCTCGCTCACTGCCTCGCCGTGCAGAAACGCATCGATCTGCGCATAGGTCACCCCATGCGATGCCTCGTCCGGCTTGCCCGGCGCCAGGTCTTCCAGGTCGGCGGTCGGCACCTTCTCCACCAGTGATTCCGGCGCGCCAAAGCTGCGTGCGATGTCGCGCACCTGATGTTTCACCAGCCCGCTCAACGGCGCCAGGTCGCAGGCCCCGTCACCGAACTTGGTAAAGAACCCCATCACCGCCTCGGCCGCGTGATCCGTGCCGATCACCAGCCCGCCACGTGCCCCGGCAATGGTGTACTGCGCCACCATGCGCATGCGCGCCTTGGTGTTGCCCACCACGAAATCCACCAGCGCCGGCTTGCCGTCCCTGAGCGCCTCGACCTCGGCCGCCAGCGCCTGCACCGCCGGCGCGATGTTCACCGTATGGCATTCGTCAGGCTGGATGAAATCGATGCACGCCTGGGCGTCATGCTCGTCATGCTGCACCTGGTACGGCAGGCGTACGGCGATGAAGCGGTAATGCACATCGCCCGTCTGTTCGCGCAGCTCGTTGATCGCGCGCTGGGCGAGCAGGGCGCCGGTCAGCGAGTCGACACCACCGCTGATGCCCAGCACCAGGGTCTTGAGCCCGGCGTTCTTCAGGCATTGCTGGATGAAGGCCACGCGCCGGGCCTTCTCGGCCTCGAGCGCGGCCGCGTCGGCGAACGGCGGCTGAACCTTGAGCTGCTGCGCAATCTCTCGCTGGACGGCTTGCATGGGTTACTCCTTGGGCACTTTGAATACGTGGCGCAGGTAGGCGACGAAGTTGGCGTCGCGGCATTGGGTCTTGGCCGCTTCATCGGAAATCTTCGCCACCGGCTGGCCGTTGCAGTCGGTCATTTTAAGTACGATGCTCATCGGCGCCACCCCGGGAATGTCACAGGTGAGGTTGGTGCCGATGCCGAAGCTGACATTGATGCGCCCGCGCAAGGCGCGGAATATCTCCAGGGTCTTGGTCAGGTTCAGCCCGTCCGAGAACACCAGCGTCTTGGTCATCGGGTCGATCCCCAGCTTGCGGTAATGCGCGATGGCCTTCTCTGCCCATTGCACCGGATCGCCGGAGTCATGGCGCAGGCCATCGAAGAGCTTGGCGAAGTACAGGTCGAAGTCGCCGAGGAATGCATCCATGGTGATGCAGTCGGTCAGTGCTATTCCCAACAGCCCGCGGTACTCGCGCACCCAGCAGTCCAGGGCGGCGATCTGGCTGTCGATCAGCCGCGGGCCGAGCTGCTGGTGGGCCATGATCCACTCGTGGGCCATGGTGCC
Organism: Pseudomonas sp. PS01300; assembly: GCF_029960155.1. Classification (NCBI taxonomy): domain Bacteria; kingdom Pseudomonadati; phylum Pseudomonadota; class Gammaproteobacteria; order Pseudomonadales; family Pseudomonadaceae; genus Pseudomonas; species Pseudomonas sp. PS01300. The sequence goes on from NZ_JASCPN010000071.1 coordinate 1,460, forward strand.
CAGCGGTTTGATATCCAGTTTGCGTGCCAGGTGCACGTTGCTGGTGCCCACGAAGCGCGCCGGGAACTCCGCCGTCAGCACCTTCACCACCTGTTCCTGGACCTTGTAGGAGAAGCGTCGGCGGGTGCCGAAGTCGGCCACCTGCAGTTCGGCCAGCTCCTCGCTGCTGGCATTGGCGCGCAGCCAGTCGAACTTGCGGTACAGCTGGTCGCGTGCATCCACCAGCTTGATCTGTGGATAACGGTGCTGGTTGCGCACCTCGCTGATGATCGCCAGCAGCGGCACCTCGAACAGGATCACGTGCAGCCACGGACCGTGCAGGCGCAGTACCAGTTCGTCGTGCTCGATGGCCAGGTGCAGGTAGCGCAGGTTGAAGCGAAACAGCCCCAGAAAGCGCAGGAAGTCCGGCTTCATGAAGCTGATCTGCTCCAGGAAGCCCAACTGCTCGGCACTGATGCTCAGCTCGCTGAGGCGCTCGATCTGTGCGCGGATCTGCGCCAGATAGGGGCGCAGGTCTTCGCCGTTGCGGCAGCGGAACTCCCACTCCACATCCACGTTGGGGTAGTTGTGCAGCACCGCCTGCATCATCGTCAGCTTGTAGAAATCGGTATCGAGCAGGCTCTGCACGATGCGGTTGGCGAAGGCACTTTCGCTCATAAAGGACTCCAGGTCGGGCGTGCGCCCATCCGGGGCCGCCAATGCAGCCCATTGTGCCAGTCTTTTTGCCGCTGAGGCCGGCGCCGACGGGGTAATTCGGTAGCAGGCTATGGGTAGCGGCGGTTTTCGCATTGGCCAGCTAGCCTCTTATGGTGCCCGCTGTAGCAGATGCGCACCAAGGATGTGCAGTTCGGTTACGTATCTTGTTACAGGCTGGTTGCACGTAAACACAGGTCAGGGTTGCAATGATGGCACTCAAGGGTTGCGCTTCAAGCGGTTCGTGGGTGGCGCCAGGTGCAGGGCAGGAGGTTGCACGGCCCGTGGAAAAGGCGCGAAAGCGGCGCCTGCCGAACCTGATCGCGAGTTTTTACAGAATAAAAATCCAATGGCACGGCCCTTGCTCATCGCAATTGCTGAACGTTGTAGTGCCAACCAAAAAAACTCAGGAGCACCACCTCATGTCGCAGACGTTTTACAAGAAAGGCTTTCTGGCCCTCGCCGTTGCCACGGCGATGGGCGTGTCTTCGTATGTACAGGCCGACGTCAAGATCGGTGTAGCGGGCCCGATGACCGGTGCCAACGCGGCGTTTGGCGAGCAATACATGAAAGGTGCGCAGGCGGCCACCGACAAGATCAATGCCGCGGGCGGCATCAACGGCGAGAAGATCGTGCTGGTCAAGGGCGACGATGCCTGCGAGCCCAAGCAGGCGGTGGCCGTGGCCAACCGCCTGGTCGACCAGGACAAGGTCATCGGCGTGGTCGGGCACTTCTGCTCGTCCAACACCATCCCGGCGTCGGAGGTGTACGACGAGGCCGGGGTCATCGCCATCACCCCCGGCTCGACCAACCCGCAGGTCACCGAACGTGGCCTGAGCGCCATGTTCCGCATGTGCGGGCGCGACGATCAGCAGGGCATCGTGGCCGGCGACTACATCGTCGATGTGCTCAAGGGCAAGAAGGTTGCCGTTCTGCACGACAAGGACACCTATGGCCAGGGCCTGGCCGACGCCACCAAGGCGCAGTTGACCAAGCGCGGCGTCACCCCGGTGCTGTACGAGGGCCTGACCCGTGGCGAGAAGGACTTCAGCGCCGTGGTCACCAAGATCCGCTCCACCGGTGCCGACGTGGTCTACTTCGGCGGCCTGCACCCCGAAGCCGGCCCGCTGGTACGCCAGTTGCGCGAGCAGGGGCTCAAGGACGTCAAGTTCATGTCCGACGACGGCATCGTCACCGACGAACTGGTGTCGACCGCCGGCGGCAAGCAGTACGTCGATGGCGTGTACATGACCTTTGGCGCCGACCCGCGCCTGCTGCCCGACAGCAAGGCGGTGGTGGACGAGTTCCGCAAGGCCGGTACCGAGCCCGAAGGCTACACCCTGTACGCCTACGCCTCGATCCAGGCCCTGGCCGCCGCGTTCAACGGTTCCAAGTCGAACAAGGGTGAAGACGCTGCCAAGTGGCTCAAGGCCAACCCGGTGCAGACCGTGATGGGCGAGAAGAAGTGGGACGCCAAGGGTGACCTGACCGTGTCCGACTACGTGGTCTACCAGTGGGACAAGGACGGCAAGTATCACCAACTGGAAAAACAAAAATAACAACGGCCGGCACCCCGGGCACTCGCTGCCCGGGGCGCGCCCCGGTTTTTGCCGTACCTGTCTTTTCTCGTAGATCTGCACAACCCGGCGCCGCTTGTACCGCCTCAACGGCAGTGCAACGTGGTCGGCGCTTGTGCAATCTCAAATACGTGAGATTGCGTTATGGATGGTATTTTCCTGCAGCAACTGATCAATGGTCTGACCCTGGGGTCGGTCTATGGTCTGATCGCCATCGGCTACACAATGGTCTATGGCATCATCGGCATGATCAACTTCGCGCACGGCGAGGTGTACATGATTTCCGCCTACCTGGCGGCTATCAGCCTGGCATTGCTGGCGTATTTCGGTATCGAGTCCTTTCCCCTGCTGATGCTCGGGACGCTGATCTTCACGGTGGTGGTCACCGGCGTGTATGGCTGGACCATCGAACGCATCGCCTACAAACCCCTGCGCAACTCCACCCGGCTGGCACCGCTGATCAGTGCCATCGGCATTTCGCTGATCCTGCAGAACTACGCGCAGATCAGCCAGGGCGCCCGCCAACAGGGCGTGCCGACCCTGCTCGAAGGCGCCTGGCGCCTTGAAGTGGGCACCGGCTTCGTGCAACTGACCTACACCAAGATCTTCATCCTGGTGGCAGCCTTCGTCGGCATGGCCGCGCTCACCTACATCATCAAGTTCACCAAGCTGGGGCGCATGTGCCGGGCCACCCAGCAGGACCGCAAGATGGCCTCGATCCTGGGCATCAACACCGACCGGGTGATCTCCTACGTGTTCGTCATCGGTGCGGTGATGGCCGCGCTGGCCGGCGTGCTGATCACCATGAACTACGGCACCTTCGACTTCTATGCCGGCTTCATCATCGGCATCAAGGCCTTCACCGCGGCGGTGCTGGGCGGTATCGGCTCGCTGCCGGGCGCGATGCTCGGGGGCATCATCCTGGGGATTTCCGAGTCGCTGTTCTCCGGGCTGATCAACTCCGACTACAAGGACGTGTTCAGCTTCTCGCTGCTGGTACTGATCCTGATCTTCCGTCCCCAAGGCCTGCTGGGTCGCCCACTCGTGGCCAAGGTGTAAGTATGTCTGCTGCCAAAAACGCTTCCATCGATATCAAGCGCAGCCTGGTCGATATGGTTCTCGCCGGGCTGATTTCCCTGATCGTGTTCGGCCCCATCGTCGGCGTGGTGCTCGACGGCTACAGCTTCAACATGCAGCCCGCGCGTGTCGCCTGGCTGGTGGCGGGGGTGATGCTGGGGCGCTTCGTGCTCAGCCTGTTCCTGCAGACCAGCAAGGGCCAGGCCATCCTGCAGGGCTTCGAGAGCAGTGGCTCGGGTGTGCATGTGCTGGCGCCGGACTACAAGTCGCGCCTGCGCTGGATCATCCCGGCACTGATCGTGATTGCCATCGTGTTCCCGTTCTTCGCCAACAAGTACCTGCTTACCGTGGTCATCCTGGGGCTGATCTACGTGCTGCTGGGCCTGGGGCTGAACATCGTGGTGGGCCTGGCCGGGCTGCTCGACCTGGGCTACGTGGCGTTCTACGCCATCGGTGCCTATGGCCTGGCGCTGGGCTACCAGTACCTGGGGCTGGGCTTCTGGACGGTGCTGCCGCTGGCGGCGATCGCCGCGGCACTGGCCGGCTGCATACTGGGCTTTCCGGTGCTGAGGATGCACGGGGACTACCTGGCCATCGTGACCCTGGGCTTTGGCGAGATCATCCGCCTGGTGCTCAACAACTGGCTGTCGTTCACCGGCGGGCCCAACGGCATGCCGGTACCGTCGCCGACCTTCATGGGCCTGGAGTTCGGGCGCCGGGCCAAGGACGGCGGGGTACCGTTCCACGAGTTCTTCGGCATCGACTACAACCCCAACGTGAAATTCCTGTTCATCTACATCGTGCTGTTCCTGGTGGTGCTGGCGGTGCTGTACATCAAGCACCGGCTCACCCGCATGCCGGTGGGGCGCGCCTGGGAAGCACTGCGCGAGGACGAGATCGCCTGCCGCTCGATGGGCCTGAACCATGTGCTGGTCAAGCTCTCGGCGTTCACCCTGGGTGCGTCCACCGCAGGCCTGGCCGGGGTGTTCTTCGCCAGCTACCAGGGCTTCGTCAACCCGTCCTCGTTCACCTTCTTCGAGTCGGCGCTGATCCTGGCCATCGTGGTGCTCGGCGGCATGGGCTCGACGGTCGGGGTGGTGATCGCCGCCTTCGTGCTGACCGTGGCGCCGGAGCTGCTGCGCAGCTTCTCCGAGTACCGCGTGCTGCTGTTCGGCGTGCTGATGGTGTTGATGATGATCTGGCGACCGCGTGGGCTGATCCGCATCAGCCGCACCGGTGTGGTCCCGCGTAAAGGAGTGGCGCCATGAGCGACGAAGTGATTCTTTCGGTCGACAACCTGATGATGCAGTTCGGCGGCATCAAGGCGCTCAGCGACGTGAGCCTGAAGGTCCGGCGCAATGCCATCTTCGCGCTTATCGGCCCCAACGGCGCGGGCAAGACCACCGTGTTCAACTGCCTTACCGGGTTCTACAAGGCCAGCGGCGGCAAGATCGAGCTGAACCTGCGCGGCACCCGCACCAATGTCATCCAGCTGCTGGGCGAACGCTTCCAGGCGGCCGACTTCGTGTCGCCCAGAAGCTTTGCCAGCCGCCTGTACTACAAGATGTTCGGCGGCACCCACCTGGTCAACCGGGCGGGGCTGGCGCGTACTTTCCAGAACATTCGCCTGTTCAAGGAAATGTCGGTGGTGGAGAACCTGCTGGTGGCCCAGCACATGTGGGTGAACCGCAACCTGCTGGCTGGGGTGCTCAACACCAAGGCCTACCGTCAGGCCGAGAGCGACGCCCTGGACCATGCCTTCTACTGGCTGGAGGTGGTCGACCTGGTGGACTGCGCCAACCGCCTGGCCGGCGAGCTCTCGTATGGCCAGCAGCGCCGCCTGGAAATTGCCCGGGCCATGTGCACGCGCCCGCAGATCATCTGCCTGGACGAACCCGCCGCCGGCCTCAACCCGCAGGAAACCGAAGCGCTCAGCCGCATGATCCGCGTGCTGCGCGACGAGCATGACCTGACGGTGGTACTGATCGAACATGACATGGGCATGGTAATGAGCATTTCCGACCATATCGTGGTGCTGGACCACGGCAACGTGATCGCCGAGGGCGCGCCGCAGGAGATCCGCAACAACCCGACGGTGATCGCGGCCTACCTGGGCGCCGATGAAGAGGAGCTGGCATGAGCGTACCGATCCTCGAACTGAAGGACCTGGACGTGTTCTACGGCCCGATCCAGGCGCTGAAAAAGGTCTCGATGCACATCGACGAAGGCGAGACGGTAAGCCTGATCGGCTCCAACGGCGCGGGCAAGTCCACGCTGCTGATGTCGATCTTCGGCCAGCCGCGCGCGGCGTCGGGGCAGATCCTCTACCGGGGCACCGATATCACCCACAAGTCGTCCCACTACATCGCCTCCAACGGCATTGCGCAGTCGCCGGAGGGTCGCCGGGTGTTCCCGGACATGTCGGTGGAAGAGAACCTGATGATGGGCACCATCCCGATTGGCGACAAGTTCGCCGGCGAGGACATGCAGCGCATGTTCGAGCTTTTTCCGCGGCTCAAGGAACGGCGCAACCAGCGGGCGATGACCATGTCAGGTGGCGAGCAGCAGATGCTGGCGATTGCCCGGGCGCTGATGAGCCGGCCCAAGTTGCTGTTGCTGGATGAACCGTCGCTGGGGCTGGCGCCGATCGTGGTCAAGCAGATCTTCTCGACCTTGCGCGAGCTGGCCAAGACCGGCATGACCATCTTCCTGGTGGAACAGAACGCCAACCATGCGCTCAAGCTGTCGGACCGCGCCTACGTGATGGTCAACGGGCAGATCCGCATGACCGGCACCGGGCAGGAACTGCTGGTCAACGAGGAGGTGCGCAACGCGTATCTGGGTGGGCACTGACGGCGAACATTAAAGAAGACCCCGGCTTGCCGGGGTTTTTTTTGTGCGTATTACGACCCAATCGCGGGTCGAGCCCGCTCCCACAGGGGCAGCGGTGAACCTTGTGGGAGCGGGCTTGACCCGCGATCGGGCCGCAGATCGGCCTTGCGGCAGATTGTGGAAAAGTTATTTGAAGGTGTGCAGGTAACGCGACACAACGTCGCTCCAGGCACTTGTTTTCAAAGGCATTGAAGTTGTCCCCGATTCGTGTGGAACCGACTGTGGGTAACTTGGTAGTACATGGCTGAAGACCATGTAATACAAGGCTTACAGAGGTGTGGTTGTTTTTTGAGCAGCGGTTTTTCTGACGCTGCAGCGGGCATTTGTCAAGGCTTTTATGGCGAGGTCGATTGCCCCTCATTTCACCTGTGCAGCCTGTGGATAACTCTGTGGGCAAGCACTGGAAAGACTGGCGCAGGCAGCGAGATCAAAGGCCTCGGGCCATCACTGCAGTTATCCTTTTGCATCTCTGACTGTCGCGTTGTTCAAGGGGCGGCCGCCAGGTCAAGCGAAATACTTCCCACGCCAGGCCACAGCCCGCTCAAACCGTGGGCCGCAGCCTGTGCAGTTGCCCCCAGTCTGTGTGGAAGGGCCTGTGGATAACGTGCGTACAGCTCGCGCCGGGCCTTGCGGGGCAAGGCTTTCAGGGTTTTGATCGTTTTTTGTACAGTTGATTTTCGGCTTGCTGCGCAGCGCCGTGGCGGGGCATGCTGCACGCCCTGTCGATCAGTTGCCCGTGGGCACGTTTTCCCGAGGAGATTTTCCATGACTTCCACCGTATTCATCACGGGCGCCACCTCCGGTTTTGGCGAAGCCTGCGCACGTCGCTTCGCCGAGGCGGGCTGGTCGCTGGTGCTGACCGGTCGGCGCCAGGAGCGCCTGGAGGCGCTGTGTGCGGAGCTGTCCAAGCAGACCGAAGTGCATGGCCTGGTACTCGATGTGCGTGACCGCAAGGCCATGGAAGCGGCCATCGAAGGCTTGCCGCCGACCTTTGCCAAGCTGCGCGGGCTGATCAACAACGCCGGCCTGGCCCTGGGTGCCGACCCGGCGCCCAAGTGCGACCTGGACGACTGGGAGACCATGGTCGACACCAACATCAAGGGCCTGATGTACAGCACCCGCCTGCTGCTGCCGCGCCTGATCGCCCACGGGCGTGGCGCTACGATCCTCAACGTCGGGTCGGTGGCGGGCAACTATCCGTACCCGGGCAGCCATGTGTATGGCGGTACCAAGGCGTTCGTCGGGCAGTTCTCGCTGAGCCTGCGCTGCGACCTGCAGGGCACGGGCGTGCGGGTCAGCAACATCGAGCCGGGGCTGTGCGAGAGCGAGTTCTCGCTGGTGCGCTTCGGGGGTGACAAGGCGCGCTACGACGCCACCTATGCCGGTGCCGAGCCGATCCAGCCGCAGGACATTGCCGAGACCATCTTCTGGATTCTCAACCAGCCGGCGCACATCAACATCAACAGCCTCGAGCTGATGCCGGTGAGCCAGGCGTGGGCGGGGTTCTCGATCGATCGTTCGAAGGCCTGAGTGCACTTTCGCCGGCAAGGCCGGCTCCTGCAACTCATGTAGGAGCCAGCGTTGCTGGCGAAGGCATCAGAGGGCGCGCTGCAACCCTTCCAGGCAGGTCGCCAGGTGGTACGGCGTGGTCGACGGCATATCGTGCCGGCTCACCGCGCCACTGGCGTCGCGGCATTCATGCCAGCCGCCGTCATGCAGAAAGTTCTGCTGCAATGCCTGCAGTTGCGCCAGCACCTTGCCCGCGCTGTCGGGCCGCAGCGCCAACGCACGCAGGTATTCGGCCTGGGCCCAGATGCGCTGGGTGGCGTCACGCACGCTGCCGTCGACATTGAGCATCGCCAGCACCGCACCTTTCTTTACCCCCTGTTGCTCGGCATAGCCGAATGCGCGGCTCAACGAGCCATGCAGCGCGCCGCCGCGCAGCAGCGGTGAGGATTCGAGCAGATAGAACCACTCGAACTGGTGCCCCGGTTCGAACCAGTTATCCACAGCCCCGCGCGGTTTTTCCAGCATCACCCCATGTGCCGGGTCGATGAAGTGCGCCTGCATGGCCTCGGTGAGGTTCACCAGCGCGTCCTGTACCACCGCGTCGTGACGCACCGACAGGGTGGCGAGGAAGGCTTCGGCCAGGTGCATCAGCGGGTTCTGCAACGGCCCGCTGCCCAGCGTCGACCAGTCTTCGGCCAGGCTCGCCTCGTACAGGCCGTGCTCGGTGGCAAAGCGCTCCAGCACCACTTCAAGGGCTGCATTCAAGGTCGACTCGGCCATTGCTTCGTTCACCTTGCCCCAGTAATGCGCGCAGGCGAACACGATGAAGGCGTGGGTGTAGAGGTCCTTGGTGCGGTCCAGCGGGTTGCCCTGGGCGTCGATGCTGTAGAACCAGCCACCGTGCTCGGCGTCGTGAAAGTGGCGTTGCAGGGTACGCAGCAGGGCGGCGGCACGTTCCGCGGCGCCGGGCTGCTCGATGCGGCTGCTGAACAGGTACAGCTGGCGCGCGCAGGCCATGGCACGGTAGCGCTGTACCGGCAGGGGCCGGTGCTGCGGGTCGAGGGCTTCGAATGGCAGGGCCATGTCCGCGTTCCAGCCCGGGCCTTGCCACAGCGGCACGATGCGCTGGGCGAAGTGCTGCTGGACGCTGTCGAGCAGGGCAGGGAGTTCAGGCTGGGCGGTACGAAGGTCGGGCATGGAGAGGCGTCGTCGCGGTGGGCGTTTGTGGCGCATGGTAGCAGGAATTGCGGTTCGGCTTGAGCACCCCTTCGCTGGCAAGCCAAGGGCTCAGCGCAGATCGCCGAGCCCTTGCCAGTACTTGGCCCCGACAAAGATGAAGCGCAACTGCTGGGTGATCTTCGCCTGCGCGCTCAACTGCCCCGGTACCGGCTCGGCCGGCGAGTCGATCAGCTCGGGCAGGGTGGCGAACACGGTCTTGACCACCAGGTCGGCCATCACCCCCAGGGCCGCGTCGTCCAGATGCCGCCAGCGCGGCATGCGTTTGAGGTCCGCCGCCAGGTCCGAGCTGATCCCTTCGCGCAGCTTGGCGATGGCCTGACGCACCGGCTGCGAGCCACCGTACTGCTCGCGGGCCAGGAACAGGAACTGCGCCCGGTTGGCCGCCACCACATCGAGAAAGATGCGCACCGAAGCATCGGTGATGCCGCCCAGTTCGAATTCGTTGTGGCGCACCAGGCGGATGGTCTGGCGGAAGGTTTCGTCCACCTCGTTGACCAGTGCCAGCCCCAGCTGGTCCAGGTCGCAGAAGTGGCGGTAGAAGCCGGTGGGCACGATGCCGGCGGTCTTGGCTACCTCGCGCAGGCTGATGCTGCCGAAGCCTCGGCCGCTCTCCATCAGGTGGCGGGCGGCATCCAGCAGGGCCTGTCGGGTCTGTAGCTTTTGTTCGGCGCGCGGCAGCATGGCGAGTATCGGTTCACAGTCATACAGCCCTGCACTCTAGGGCCTGGGCCGCAAAAAACAAAGCCCGGTCGATGGACCGGGCTGTGGGCGCGGGCACTGGCGCATGGGCTCAGCTCGCGCGGCTGTTGCGTTCGATCAGACGGTCCGAGCCGCCTTCGGCGATGCGAGTGCTGCGTTCGACAAGGCGGTCGGAACCACCTTCGGCAACGCGGTTGCTGCGCTCGATCAGGCGGTCAGAACCGCCTTCGGCCAGGGTCTTGAGGGGCTGTGCAATGACGCTGTCGCTGTCGCGGGCTTCGGCCGAGAGGTTCTGTTCGGTGGCGGGTACGGCGAAGGCGTTGGCAGCCAGCAGGCTGAGGGCAAAACTGAGCAGCAATGGGCGTTTCATGATCTGGCGCTCCTTGGGAGGGCTGGTAAGTGGGTACGGCGCCAATGCTACGCTTGGGGGTCAGATAAAGAAGTTCATAAAGATAATGGTAACAATCGACGGCATTGATAGTCGGAAGTGTTAAGTGCCCTCAACGGGCATGGCTGTTCGCCATGCTGTCATCAGGAGATTCGTGCAATGACGCGCCCTGCCAAAATTCTCACCTGGACCTTCGCCACTGTGCTGTTGTTGCTGGCGGTCCTGATCATCGTCATCGCCACCTTCGACTGGAACCGCATCAAGCCCACCCTCAACGAAAAGGTCTCCGAGGCCTTGCACCGACCTTTTGCGATCAATGGCGACCTGGCCGTGCGCTGGCAGCGCGATCGCGACGAGGGCGGCTGGCGCGCCTGGGTGCCATGGCCGCGCTTCATCGCCCAGGACCTGACCCTGGGCAACCCCGAGTGGCTCAAGGCGTCGCAGATGGTCGGCCTGCAGCGCGTGGAGTTTCGCCTCTCGCCGCTGCCGCTGCTGGCCCAGCGCATCGTGATCCCGCGTATCGACCTGACCCTGCCGGTGGCCAGCCTCAAGCGCCTGGCCGATGGCCGCGCCAACTGGACCTTCGATTTCGGGCCCAAGGACGAGAACGCCGAGCCGTCCAAATGGGTGCTGGATATCGGCGCCATCGGCTTCGACAAGGGCGAGGTGGCCTTCGACGACCAGACCCTCAAGACCGTGGTGAAGGTGCAGGTCGACCCGCTGGGCAAACCCATTCCGTTCACCGACATCGTCGGCAAGGCCAGCGCCGACAAGGCGGCGAGCCAGGGTTCGGCGCCCCAAGACTACGCCTTCGGCTTCAAGGTCGACGGCCGCTACAAGGGCCAGCCGTTGAATGGCAGCGGCAAGATCGGCGGGCTGCTGGCACTGCAGGACGCCACGCAGCCGTTTCCGCTGCAGGCTGACGTGCGCATCGCCGACACGCGCGTCGCGGTGGCCGGCACCCTGACCGACCCGCGCAACCTTGGCGCGCTCGACCTGCGCCTGCGCCTGTCGGGCGCAAGCCTGGGCAATCTGTACCCGCTGACCGGCGTGACCCTGCCCGACTCGCCGGCCTATTCCACCGACGGCCACCTGATCGCCAAGCTGCACGAGCCGGGCGGGGCGGTGTTCCGCTACGAGGGCTTCAACGGCAAGATCGGCGACAGCGATATCCATGGCGACATGGCTTTCGTCGCCAGCCAGCCGCGGCCAAAGCTCACCGGCAAGCTGGTGTCCAACCAACTGCTGTTCAAGGATCTTGGCCCGCTGATCGGCGCCGACTCCAACGCCGAACAGAAGGCCCGTGGTGGCGCGAGCAAGCAGCCGGCCGGCAAGGTGCTGCCGGTGGAGGAGTTTCGCACCGAGCGCTGGCGCACCATGGACGCCGACGTGAGCTTCAGCGGCAAGCGCATCGTGCACAGCGAAGAACTGCCCTTCAAGGACCTGGCCGCGCACTTCGTGCTCGATGACGGCGTGCTGCGCCTGGAGCCGCTGAGTTTCGGCGTGGCCGGCGGCAAGCTGGATGCGCAGATCCGCCTGGATGGCCGCGCGGTGCCGATGCAGGGGCGTGCGCGCCTGAGTGCGCGCAACTTCAAGCTCAAGCAGCTGTTCCCCACCTTCGAACCGATGAAGACCAGCTTCGGTGCGCTCAATGGCGATGCCGACATCAGTGGCCGCGGCAACTCGGTGGCGGCCTTGCTCGGCACCTCCAATGGCGACCTGCGGCTGCTGATCAACGATGGCGCGATCAGCCGTGGCCTGATGGAGATCGCCGGGCTCAACGTGGGCAACTACGTGGTGGGCAAGCTGTTTGGCGACAACGAGGTGAAGATCAACTGCGCGGCGGCGGACTTCGGCATCAAGGACGGCCTGGCCAGTACGCGCCTGTTCGTGTTCGACACCGAGAACGCGATCATCTACATCGATGGCACGGCCAACTTCGCCACCGAGCAACTGGACCTGAAGATCAACCCCGAGTCCAAGGGCCTGCGCCTGTTCTCGCTGCGCTCGCCGTTGTACGTGCGCGGGCCGTTTGCCAAGCCGAGTGCGGGCGTGCAGGCGATTCCGCTGGCGTTGCGCGGGGCGGGGATGGTGGCGTTGGGGGTGGCGGTAGCGCCGGCGGCGGCGTTGCTGGCGCTGGTGGCGCCCAGCGGCGGGGACGAGAACCAGTGCACGCCGTTGCTGGAGCAGATGCGTTCGGGCAAGGCGCCCAAGACCGTCAAGGCTGGCTAAACGCATCGCGGGTCAAGCCCGCTCCCACAAGGATCACCACGGACCCTGTGGGAGCGGGCTTGACCCGCGATGAAGTCGCTGCGGTTTACAGCCCTTTGAGCAGATCCGCCATATCGTCCGCGTGCTCTTCTTCCTGGGCCAGGATGTCTTCGAAGATGCGCCGGGTGGTCGGGTCGCTGTCACCGATGTACTGGATGATCTCGCGGTAGCTGTCGATGGCGATGCGCTCGGCGACCAGGTCTTCGAGCACCATTTCCTTGAGGGTCTTGCCTGCCACGTACTGCGCGTGGGAGTTCTTGCTCAGGTTGTCGGGGTTGAAGTCCGGTTCGCCGCCCAGCTGCACGATGCGCTCGGCCAGCTTGTCGGCGTGCTCCATCTCCTGGTTGGCGTGCTCCAGGAACTCTTCGGCGGCCACGTTGGCCTTGATTCCCTCGGCCATGAAGTAGTGGCGTTTGTAGCGCAGTACGCACACCCACTCGGTGGCCAGCGACTCGTTCAGCAGGCGCAGGATCTTTTCGCGGTCGGCGGTGTAGCCTTCGGTCACCGCACCGTCTTCCACGTGCTGGCGGGCGCGGTGGCGCAGGGTTTGTACATCGGTCAGTTCAACGTTGCTCATCATGTTCTCCAAGCTGAAAACGGGGTTTCACGCTCTGACGGCGCGTCGGGTGCACAGTGTGTGATTGATTGGCGCGCTAAAAGTTTTACGCGCCGGGAAGGGCCTGTTCGTCCTTCTGGCGTTGCTCGCACGTCTTGAAGCCCTTGGCATCCACATGCCCGGTGGCATCGAAACGCACGTAGTAAGCCTGTTGCTTGCCTTCATGGTTTAGCACGTAGTTGTTGCATGTGCCGCCGTGGGGCAGGTCGATGACGGAGGAAGGGCTGCCGCCGATGGCGATCACCTGCTGCATGGTCATGCCGTTGCCCACCTGCTTGACCAGCGGCTGTTCGCGGTAGGTCACGTAGTCCACAGGGTTTTCAGGGCGGTTGCTGCCGCAGCCTACCAGGGTGGCGCTTGCCAGCAGGGCTGCCAGGGCGTGCTTGTACATGGTCTCGCTCCCTTGTGAAGGCCGTCATGGCCTGATAAGGGTTGGAACCGCAGCGCACGCCGGGAGTTCGATTGCAGTTGCCATTGTTGTGCCTGTAGGGTGGTGCGCACTGCCACGGATCGGGAGGGGCCGCCATGTCGCAAGCGCTTGCAACGCGTTATCCACTGGTACTGGTGCCGGGCATGCTCGGCTTCGTGCGCCTGGTTCTGTACCCGTACTGGTTCGGCATTGTCGCGGCCCTGCGCCGGGGCGGGGCCACGGTGTTCCCGGTGCAGGTCTCGCCGATCCACGGCAACGAGGTGCGCGGTGAACAGCTGCTGCGCATCATCGACGACCTGCGCCGCCGCACCGGCGCCGACAAGGTTCACCTGCTGGGCCACAGCCAGGGTGCGCTGACCGCCCGTTATGCGGCGGCCAGGCGCCCGGAATGGGTGGCCTCGGTCACCTCCATCGCGGGCCCCAACCACGGCTCCGAACTGGCCGACTACCTGGACAGGCACTACCCCGGCGATTCCGCCCGCGGGCGCCTTCTCAAGTGGGTGCTGCACGGGCTGGCACGGCTGATGGGCTGGCTGGAAACCGGCTGGCGCGGGGCAGGCCTGCCCATCGACGTGCACGCCTCGCACCAGTCGCTGACATTCGAGGGCGTGGCCCTGTTCAACCAGCGTTATCCACAGGGCCTGCCGCTGACCTGGGGTGGCCAGGGGCCGGCCGAGGTCGACGGGGTGCGCTACTACTCGTGGTCGGGCACCTTGCAGCCGGGCATCACCGACAGCGGGCGCAACCGCTTCGATGGCAGCAACCGCTTCTGCCGCCTGTTCGCGCGCACCTTCGTGCGTGAACCGGGCCAGTGCGACGGCATGGTCGGGCGGTTCAGCTCGCACCTGGGCCAGGTGATCGGCGACGACTACCCGCTGGATCACCTGGATATCGTCAACCAGTCACTCGGCGCGGTGGGCAAGGGCGCCGACCCGGTACGGCTGTTTACCGAGCACGCGGCGCGTCTGAAGGCGGCGGGGCTTTGAGGCGGCGCAGCGGGGTGGTCCAGCGTTCGGCCAGAATCACCCCGGCCAGGGTCAGCACGCCGCCCACCAGGTGATACGGCGCCAGGCGCTCGTCGAGCACCAGTGCCGCGATCACCGCGGTCAGCGCCGGCAGCAGGTTGAAGAACAGCGTGGTGCGGCTGGGCCCCAGGCGCACCACCGCCTGCATCCACACCAGTGGCGCCACGATCGAGGCCAGCACGCAGGCATAGAGCACCAGGCCGATGTTGTCCACGCTCAGCCCGGCCTTGGGCGAGAACAGGTACAGCGGCAACAGCACCACGATCGCCACCAGCACCTGCAGGTACAGCAGTTGCAGCGGCGGCAGGCGCAGCTGCCACTTTTTCAGCAGGGTGCTGTACACCGCATAGGCCAGGGTGGCGATCAGCATCATCGCGTCTCCCAGGTTCAGGCCGTGGGCCAGCAGCGCGGCCGGGTCGCCGCCGGACACCACCACCAGCACCCCGGCGAACGACACCAGTGCACCCAGCAGCGCGCCGGCGCTCAGGCGCTGGCCCAGGGTGGCGATGGCCAGGGCCAGCGACATCAGCGGCATCAGCGACAGGATGATGCCCATGTTGGTGGCGCTGGTGATGGCGGCGGCAAAGTACGCCAGGCTCTGGTACACCGCCATGCCCAGCACCCCGAGGATGACGATCTTGCCCAGGTGCGGGCGGATCGCCGCGCGGTTGCGCAGCACTGCCCGCAGCAGGAACGGGCTGAGCAGCAGGCCGGCGAGCACCCAGCGGTAGAAGCCGATCTCGGCAGGGAAGATGGCGCCGACGGCCAGCTTGTTGACCACGGTGTTGCCGGCCCAGATCAGAATGGCTAGCAGGGGGAACACATAATTCATGCAACAGGGACTCTTTGAAGGTGACGGCGGTCATTATCCGCCTGTCTGTCTGGATGTTTATACTGCGATCCAGACAACCCGCCCATTGATCCAGACAGCATTCGACCGACAGCATGGCACGCAAATACCTCGACATCCCGCAGCTGGACGCGCTACCGGCACCGGTGTACTTCCGCTATGACGAGTTCGGCGCCGACACCCACAGCGCCGCGCACCGTCACGCCTGGGGCCAGCTCAACTACACCGCCCATGGGGTGATGCAGCTGGAGATCGACGGCCGGCGCTTTTTCTCGCCGCCCAACTACGCGGTATGGGTGCCGCCGGACACCGAGCATGGCTGCTACAACCCCCAGGCCGTGGTGTACCGCTCGGTGTACATCACCCGCGAGCTGAGCCAGAGCCTGCCTGCGCAGCCGTGCAGCCTGGTGATCAGCGACATCCTCAAGGCCATCCTCGGCGATTTTGCCCGGCGCGACGTCAAGGTACCGCGCACCGATGCCGACCAGCGCCTGGCCCAGGTGCTGGTGGACCAGTTGCACTGCGCCCCGGTGCACACCGGCTACCTGCCGTACGCCCAGGGCCCGGGCCTGCGCAGCGTGCTGCAGGCCCTGCAGCGCAACCCTGGGGACAACCGTCCGCTGGGCGACTGGGCGGCCAGCGTACATGTGAGCGAGCGCACCCTGGCCCGCCAGTTCATCCGCGAGCTGGGTATCAGCTTTGGCGAATGGCGCCAGCGTCTGCGGTTTCTGCGGGCCATCGAGGCCCTGGAGGGCGAGCAGAGCATCCAGCAGATCGCCTTCGACCTGGGCTACGGCAGCCCATCGGCTTTTATCGCGATGTTCCAGCGCCAGGCCCAGTGCACCCCGGAGCAGTACCGACGCCAGGCGCGCCGCGGCTGACAGGGGTTTGTAAAAATTCTTGTCTACACTGGTGTCGAGGCTGCGCGGATGGCGTGGCGACCAGGAGAATGCCCCATGAAAATGTTGCGTGTGCCGTTGCTGCTGCTTGGCGTCCTGATGTGTTCGCAGGGGTTCGCCGCCACCGCACAGCAGGAGAAGATGAAGACCTGCAATGCCGACGCCACCTCCCAGGCGCTCAAGGGTGACGCGCGCAAGGCGTTCATGAGCACCTGCCTGAAAAAGGCCGAGCCCGCGACCCAGCAGGAGAAGATGAAGACCTGCAATGCCGACGCCACCACCCAGGCGCTCAAGGGCGACGAGCGCAAGGCGTTCATGAGTACCTGCCTGAAGAAGAAATGAGCCCCCGCTGAGGCTCAGTCGCGTGCCGGCAGGCCCACATACACCAGCCGGTCCACGCCCTCGCCAAAGAAGAACGAGAACGGCCGCCCCAGTGCGTCCATGCGCTGGTTGCACTCGGCGTGCAGTTCCCGGGCACGCGCATGGGTCATCTCGGCCATCGGCGCCGATACCAGTGGCGGGCCGATCACGAAGTGCAGGTGAATGTTGTCGGGGTTCAGGTAGTCGAGCCAGTTGCGGGTGCTGAACGCCACCTGCAGGGTGCCGTTATCGACCAGTCGGCGCAGCGCCGCGTCTTCGAACTGCAGGTGCACTGGCACCTGGGCGGCCTGGAAGTCGCGGTTGCGCACGTGCAGCAGGCCCTGACGGCCCGAGCCGAGCTCGCCTGGCCCGGTGGCGAGCATGTAGAACGGCAGTGTCGGAGTCATGCCGGCCTCCAGGGTGCAGAGCATCTGGTCATCGGCCTGCGGCAGCACCTTGAGGTAGGGGTTGCTGTGCGGCGGGGTACCGATGCCCTGGCCAAGGGCAATGTGCAGGTTCTGCGGGGTCAGCACGGTGGTGTCGAAGTGACGCGGCGGCGCGCCCGTGCCCTGGCGCTGGCCGGTCAGCCCCTGGGCCTGGTCGGCGTCGAAACGCAGCTTCATGTTCAGGGTCACCGCATTGCGTGCCGGGATGATGGCTTCGAACACCTCGCGAATCTCGTCCAGCTGCTGTGGGCTCAGTGAGTCGTCCGTCAGGCGCAGGTGCACCACCTTGTCGTTGTACTCGTCCATCTCCATCACCAGGCTGTCGGTGGGGATGTGGTGCGCGGCCAGCAGCGCGAAGATCGATTCGCGGTAGCTGTAATGCACGTCCCGGCTGTAGTACAGGTCGCCCACCGGCGCCTGGAAGTGCAGCACCAGAAAGTCCTTGTCACAGCCTGCGAGCAACAGCGCGAGCGCGCACAGCAGTACCTTACGCATGGGGTTCCTTGGCCGTGTCGGCGTGTTCCTGCAGCGGCAGCAGGCGAGGCTGCCACAGGCGCAGGGTTTCGATGAGGGTGGGCCGACCATTGACGCTAAGAATGATGGCCACGCCCCGGCTGAACATCACCTCCACCTCGTTGTGCGGTTCGGTCTTTTCCTCGATGTCCTCCAGCGGCATGTGCACCGCGATGCCCTGGATGCGGTGGTGTGTTTCGCCGAAGTGCTGCAGCGAGTAGCCCCAGGTGTCCAGCGGGCCTTGCAGGCGGTACACCGCAGCGCGCTTGCCGGTGACGTGGGCCAGTTTCTTCCAGGGCAGGTCGGTGGTGCCGACCAGCGTGCGCAGCATGTAGGCCGGGCCGCCTAGAAACGCCAGGGCCTCGCGTTCGCCGTCGTTCAGCTGGCGTATCGGGGTGGCGCGGCGCAGGTACCTGACGCGGTTGAGCCAGGTCATGAAGAACGTCCAGAAGATCGGCGTGATGCGCCAGACAATCAGCACGCAGAGAATCGGCACCAGTATTTCGAGGATATCTTTTTCGCGCATGCACGCTCCTGCGATTGCGCATGGGCGCGCGGTCATTCCGTGAGGGCGGGCATCATAGAAAGATTGCCCTGGCAACGCCAGCGCGCCGCGCCCCGCGTGCCCCTATGCCTGCTCGTAGAAGGCTGGCAGACTGCCGTCTTTGTGGTCTTTCTGCCTCCGAGGTTGTATGACATTTACCCAGCGCCAGATCGTCCTGGCGAGTTGGCTCATCGTGTTCACCGGGTTGCTGCTGGCGCTGCCGCTCAAGCTGCTGCCCAGCCTGCTGGCCGGCCTGCTGGTGTTCGAGCTGGTCAACATGCTCACGCCCAAGCTGCAGCACCTGATTGCCGGGCAGCGTGCGCGCTGGGTGGCGGTGGCGTTGCTGGGCACGCTGATCGTGAGCGTGCTGAGCCTGCTGTTTGCCGGGGCCATCAGCTTTCTGCTGCACGAGGCGGAGAATCCCGGCGCGTCGCTGGACAAGTTCATGCTGCTGGTGGACCAGGCGCGCGGGCAGTTGCCGCCGTTCATCGACGCCTACCTGCCGGCCAGTGCGGCGGAGTTCAAGGTGGCCATCGGCGAATGGTTGCGCACCCACCTGGCCGACCTGCAACTGGTGGGCAAGGGCGCGGCGCACATGTTCGTGACCTTGCTGATCGGCATGATCCTGGGCGCCATCGTGGCCTTGCAGCGCATCCCCGACCTGACCCAGCGCAAACCGCTGGCCGCGGCCTTGTTCGAGCGCCTGTCGCTGCTGGTGCAGGCGTTTCGCAACATCGTGTTCGCGCAGATCAAGATCTCGCTGCTCAACACCGCCTTTACCGGGGTATTCCTGGCGGTGGTGCTGCCGCTGTTCGGGGTGCACCTGCCGCTGACCAAGACGCTGATCGTGCTGACCTTCCTGCTGGGGCTGCTGCCGGTGATCGGCAACCTGATGTCCAACACGCTGATTACCATCGTCGGCCTGTCGCTGTCGATCTGGGTGGCGGTGGCGGCGCTGGGCTACCTGATCGTGATCCACAAGGTCGAGTACTTTCTCAATGCGCGCATCGTGGGCGGGCAGATTCGCGCCAAGTCGTGGGAGCTGCTGCTGGCGATGCTGGTGTTCGAGGCAGCGTTCGGCTTGCCGGGCGTGGTCGCGGGGCCGATCTACTATGCGTACCTGAAGAGCGAGTTGCGCCGGGCCGAGCTGGTGTAAGGCCGACGGGCCTCTTCGCCAGCCTTGCTGGCGAAGCAGCCAACTCATTTCTGTGGATAAGTGACCGCTTCCACCCGATCCAGCCCCGTACCCATGAAGAAGGTGTACGGCCGCCCGAGCTTCATCTGCTCGGCGTAGCACTGGCTGTTCAGGGCCTTGACCCGATAGTCGATCTGGTAGGCACGCATCAGCTCGTGCTCGCCCAGGTCCGCCAGCTTGAACGCGATGCTCAGGCTCTTGCGGTTCTGCTCGTCAGCCGGCAGCAGCGCGAGTTCACCCTTGTCGACCTGCTGCTGCAGGCTGGCCTGCTTGAAGCGGTAGCGGGCACTCACTTTCCACAGGCTGAAGGCATCCGCTTCGCCTGTTTCGGCAAACTCCAGCACCACCCGCTGCGGGTCATCGCCCTTGGCCGCGTAGATGTCGGTCATGCCCGGGTAATACTGGCGCGGGCTGATGTACAGCAGGCAACTGACCTCGGCCTGCACCTGTTCGTTGACATCCATCGTGGTGCCCGGCCATTGCTCCGGCATCGCGGCCACCGTGCTCACTTCGTCGCCCGGTTCGGCGGGCAGGGTGAACGAGGCGGGCATCGCCTCCAGGGCCTGCAGCTGGCTTGGGGTCAGGCGCTGGCGCTCGGCGGCGGTGGGTTGCAGGGTGACTTCGATAGCGAAGGTGACAGCGTTGCGCGCCTGCACGATGTCCTCGAACAGCCCGCGCAAGGCGGCCTGCTGCTGTTCATCCAGCGGTTGCAGCAGCACCACATGCACCAGGCGCTTGTCCTCGGCATCCACGTCGAAACGCAGGCGCTTGGGGTCGACCTGGCGCTGTTCGAGGGCCTCGCCGATCATCTGCAGTTTGATCGGGTCCAGCCCCCAGCGGGCGGTGCCGACGTCGGTCTGAAAGCGCACGCTCATGAATGTTTCATCGCCGCAGCCGCCCAGCAGCAGCGCGCTCGACAGTGCCAGGGTTCTGGCCAGGTTCATTGGGTTTCTTCCTTGTAGGTCACCGATTCGAGCCGGTCCAGGCCGTCCCCGACCCGAAAGCTCAGGGGGCGTGGCAAGTGGTTGGCAGCGCTTTCGCACGAATGGATCAGCTGCGAAGCATTGGGTTGCAACGGAAAACTGCGGTACAGCCGCTGTTGCCCCAGGTCCGAAAAGCCCAGCATTACCACCAGTGGGTCCACCGACAGGTAGTTCGGCTCGACGAGCCACAGTTCGCCTTTGTCGATCCTGCCTTGCAGGCCGGCGTCGGTCAGCCGGTAATGCGCCGGGTAGTGCGCTTCGCCCAGCTCGACGCTGACCTGATTGGCCGTGTCCAGCGTCATCTGCCACAGGCCGGTGATGCCTTCCGGCAACGGCTTTACCGGCAGCGCCTGCAGTTGGCAGGTGACCTTGGAGTTGATGCGTTCGGTCACATCCCGCGGCACGTTGTCGTCGTCCCTGGGCATCAGCGCCATGGTCAGCACCGTCGGGCTGAGCTCCAGCGGGATCAACAGCGGTTGCGGCAGCGCGTCGATCCGCTGGCGCTCTGCCGCGCTCAGGGCCTGGCGTTGCTCGGGGGTGATGTCCAGGGTGAGTTCGATCTGCAGCGTGTTCGCCGCGCGTGCCTGCAGGATCTCGTCGAACGGTTCGCGCAACGCCTTGCGCTGCGCCTCGCTCAGCGGCTGCAGTTCCCTCACGTACACCAGGTGTTGGTCTTCGAGGTCGACCCGCCAGCGCAGGCTTTTCGGGTCGATCTGGCGTTGCACCAGGGCCTCGTCGATCATCTGCTGCTTGCGCGCGTCCAGGCCGGTGCCCGACGAGCCGGCCGAGTCCTCGAAGCGCAGGGTCATCAGGTCGTCGTTGCAACCGGCCAGCAGCAAGGCGCTGATCAGCGCCAGGGGTTTGAAACTCATCTGTTCACGTCCTTGTGGGGCGGCGGGCTAGCCGTAACGCTTGCGGGCTTCGATCGCCAGGCCGCTACCGATGCTGCCGAAGATGTTGCCCTCGACGTGGCGCGCGTTGGGCAGCATGGCCGCCACGCTCTGGCGCAGTGCAGGGATGCCGCTGGAGCCGCCGGTGAAGAATACCGTGTCGACCTGCGCCACCCCTACACCGGCCTTGTTCAGCAGCTCGCCGACGCTGCCACGCACACGTTCGAGCAGGCTGTCGATGGACGCCTCGAACAGCGCACGGGTCAACTCCACACTCAGCTCGGGCTGCACGCGCTTGAGGTCGACCAGGCGGCTGTCGCTGTGGGTCAGCTCGATCTTGGTGGCTTCCACTTCCATCGCCAGCCAGTGCCCGGCGCGCTGTTCGATCAGCTTGAACAGGCGGTCGATGCCGTCGGTGTCCTCGATGTCGTAGCGCATGCTGCCCAGCGCCAGCTGGGATTTCTGCGAGTACACCGAGTTGATGGTGTGCCAGGTGGCCAGGTTCATGTGGTGGCTGGTGGGCATGAAGGCACCGCTTTTCATGCGGCTGCCATAGCCGAACAGCGGCATCACGCCCTGCAGGCTCAGCTGCTTGTCGAAGTCGGTACCGCCGATGTGCACGCCACCGGTGGCCAGGATGTCGGCGTGGCGGTCATCGAGCATGTGGCGCTCGGGGGCCAGGCGTACCAGCGAGAAGTCCGAGGTACCACCGCCGATGTCGACGATCAGCACCAGCTCTTCGCCCTGGATGCTCGACTCGTAGTCGAAGGCTGCGGCGATGGGTTCGTACTGGAACGATACGTCCTTGAAGCCGATCTTCTTCGCCACCTCGGCCAGGGTGTCTTCGGCCTCCTGGTCGGCGGCCTGGTCGTCGTCGACGAAATGCACCGGGCGGCCCAGCACCACCTCGTCGAAGTCGCGCCCGGCATTGGCCTCGGCACGCTTCTTCAGCTCGCCGATGAACATGCCCAGCAGGTCCTTGAACGGCAGCGCGGTGCCCAGCACGCTGGTGTCATGCTTGATCAGCTTGGAGCCCAGCAGGCTCTTGAGCGAGCGCATCAGGCGGCCTTCGTAGCCCTCCAGGTACTCGTGCAGGGCCAGCCGGCCATAGACCGGGCGCCGCTCCTCGATATTGAAGAACACCACCGAGGGCAAGGTGATCTTGCCGTCTTCCAGGGCAATCAGCGAATCCACGCCGGGACGGTGCCAGCCGACGGTGGAATTGGAGGTGCCGAAGTCGATACCGCAGGCGCGGGCCGGGGATGCGTGACTCATGGGTGTGCTTCCGGGGGAAAAACGGCCGCGCAGTTTATGCCAGCCATCGGCAGAATCAAGACCGAATATCTGCTCGACAGCAATCCTTTGTCCGACTTGAAAGGCTATGCTTGACCCCAATCTTCACAGCAGTGATGCATTCGATAACCGATGGTGAATCGTAAAGATGGACTTCAAAGACTATTACAAGATCCTTGGCGTAGAGCCCACGGCGGATGAAAAGGCGATCAAGACCGCCTACCGCAAGCTTGCGCGCAAGTATCACCCGGACGTCAGCAAAGAGCGCGACGCCGAAAACCACTTCAAGGAAGTGAACGAGGCCTATGAGGCCCTGAGCAGCCCTGAAAAGCGCGCCGAATACGACGAGCTGCGCAAGTACGGCCAGCACGGCCGGCCCTTCCAGGGCCCGCCGGGCTGGGAAAGCCGTGGCGGTGGCGGTGGCGGTGCCGACTTTGGCGGCGGCGACTTCTCGGACTTCTTCAGTTCCATTTTCGGCTCGGCCGGACGTGGCAACGGCAACCCCTTTGGCCGTGGCCAGCAACGCAGTGCCGGTCGGCGAGGGCAGGACGTGGAAATGGAACTGGCGATTTTCCTCGAGGAAACCCTGGCCAACGAGTCGAAGAAGATCAGCTTCCAGGTGCCGCAGTACAACGCGGCCGGGCAGCGCACGGGCGACACCACCAAGACCCTCAACGTCAAGATCCCTGCCGGGGTGACCGACGGCGAGCGCATCCGCCTCAAGGGCCAGGGTGCACCGGGCGTGGGCGGCGGCGCCAATGGCGACCTGTACCTGATCATTCGCCTGGCACCCCACCCGCTGTTCGATGTCGAAGGTCATGACCTGATCATCACCGTGCCGCTGGCACCGTGGGAGGCTGCGCTGGGCACCAAGGTCGAGATGCCGACCCTGACCGGCAAGGTCAACCTGACCATCCGCCCCGACAGCCAGAGCGGCCAGCGCCTGCGCATCAAGGGCATGGGCCTGAGCAACAAGCAGGGCCAGCGTGGCGACCTGTATGCGCAGCTGAAGGTGGTGATGCCGACGCAATCGAGCGCCGAAGCCCGCGAACTGTGGACCAAACTGTCGGAGAAGGCCGGGTTCAACCCGCGAACTCAATGGAGTAAGTGACCATGAGCAGTACCCTGATCGTTCAACTGGACATGCGAACCCTTTGTCAGGAGGCCGATGTACCGGCAGCCTACGTGATCGAGATCGTCGAACACGGCATCGTTGAACCTTCGGGGCGAACGCCGGAGGAATGGGTGTTCGACGACCGTGCCCCGGTGCTGGCCAAGCGCGCGGCCAAGCTGCACCAGGAGCTGGAGCTGGAGTGGGAAGGGGTGGCGCTGGCGCTGGAGCTGCTGGAGGAAGTGAAGCAGTTGCGCAGTGAGAACTCGATGTTGAAGCAGCGCCTGGGAAGGTTTGTGCAAGGCTGACCGGCCCAATCGCGGGTCAAGCCCGCTCCCACCGATACGCCGTTGGCCTCCAAGCCAGCGCTGTACCTGTGGGAGCGGGCTTGACC
>NZ_JASCPN010000072.1:0-25326 GCF_029960155.1 Pseudomonas sp. PS01300
TTGATGCCACGGTGGTGCAGGCTATCGAGAAAGCCTTGGCCTGACGTGCCCCTTCGCCGGCAAGGCCGGCTCCTGCAATGGATGCACCGTCGTATGCAGGAGCCGGCCTTGCCGGCGAAAAATCCACCCCGATCACCGCTATCAATAGTACTGGGGTCAGCGACAATCCCGCCCTATGCTCAGGCGCCATCCCTTTCCCAGGAGCGCCGAATGCCTGCTCAAGCCCTGTTCACCCCCTTCAAGCTGGGCGCCCTCGAGCTGCCGACCCGTGTGGTCATGGCACCGATGACCCGAACCTTCTGCCCCGGCGGTGTGCCTCATGCGCAGGTGGTCGAGTATTACCGCCGCCGCGCCGCTGCCGATGTCGGCCTGATCATCACCGAAGGCACTACCGTCGACCACCCGGCCGCCAACGGTTACCCCAACGTGCCGCGCTTTCATGGTGAAGATGCCCTGGCGGGCTGGAAGAAGGTCGTCGATGCCGTACACGCCGAAGGCGGCAGGATCGTGCCGCAACTGTGGCACGTGGGCAGCGTGCGCCGCCTGGGTACCGAGCCGGACGCCAGCGTGCCGGGTTACGGCCCCAGCGAAAAACTCAAGGATGGCCAGGTGGTGGTGCACGGCATGAGTCATGCCGACATCCGCGACGTGATCGAGGCGTTCGCCCAGGCTGCCCGCGATGCCAAGGCCATCGGCATGGATGGCGTCGAGATCCACGGCGCACACGGCTACCTGATCGACCAGTTCTTCTGGGCCGCGAGCAACCAGCGCAGCGATGAGTACGGCGGCGACCTGGCCGGCCGCTCGCGCTTTGCCATCGAGCTGGTGCAGGCGGTACGCGCCGCCGTAGGCCCGGACTTCCCGATCATCCTGCGCTTCTCGCAATGGAAGCAGCAGGACTACAGCGCCCGCCTGGTCGACAACGCCGAGGCGCTGGGCGAGTTCCTGCGCCCGCTGGCCGACGCCGGCGTGGATATCTTCCACTGCTCCACGCGCCGCTTCTGGGAGCCTGAGTTCGAAGGCTCGGACCTGAACCTGGCTGGCTGGACCCGCCTGCTCACCGGCAAGCCCACCATCACCGTGGGCAGCGTGGGCCTGGATGGGGAGTTTCTGCAGTTCATGGTCGACACCGACAAGGTGGCGCAACCGGCCAGCCTGGAGAAACTGCTGCAGCGCCTGGGCGACCAGGAGTTCGACCTGGTGGCCGTAGGGCGTGCCTTGCTGGTGGATGCCCAGTGGGCGGCCAAGGTGCGTGAGGGGCGCGAGCAGGACATCCTGCCGTTCAGCCGCGAGGCGCTGACGAGCCTGGCTTGACCAGCAGCGCCGCATCGACGCGGCGCTGAGACGGTGCCGGTGCCTGTTCGCAGGCGCCGCGCAGGTGCGCCTCGAACTGTTCGACGATGGCCGGCCAGCCCTGGCGGCTGGCATGCTGGCGGGCATTGAGGCGCACCCGGCGCAAGGTCTCGCTGTCTTCCAGCAGCCAGCTGGCGGCATCGATGAAGGCCTCTGCATCCCCCGGCATGGCCAGTGCGCCACTGTGCCCATGACGAATGTGCTGGGCTGCTGCGGCCTCGTCGTAGGCCACCACCCCAAGGCCGGAGGCCAGCGCCTCCAGCACCACGTTGCCGAAGGTTTCGGTCAGGCTCGGAAACAGGAAGATATCCCCCGAGGCGTAGTGTTCGGCCAGGCATTCGCCGCGCTGTACCCCGCAGAACACTGCACCTGGCAACTGCTGCTCGAGTGCGCCGCGCTGCGGGCCGTCCCCCACCACGATCAGGCGCAGGTTGCGCAGGGGGTAGGCCTTGCGCAGGGCGTCCAGGCACTGGCCGAGCAGGCCCAGGTTCTTCTCGGTGGCCAGGCGCCCCACATGCAGCAGGGCGATGTCGTCGGGCCCAAGGCCCCACTGGTCGCGCAAGCTCTGGCGGCGCCGGGCCGGGTTGAACAGGCTGCTGTCGACCCCGCGCGACAGCAGGGTCAGGCGTTCGAAGCCGCGCCGCTGCAGCTCCAGGCGCTGGCTGACGCTGGGCACCAGGGTGCTGTGGCAGCGATGGTGGAAGCCGCGCAGGTAACGGGTGACCAGCCGCGTGAGCAGGCCGAAGCCGTACTGGCCGGAGTACTGCTGGAAGTTGGTGTGAAAGCCGCTGACCACCGCGATGCCCAGGCGCCGCGCCGCCCGCAGTGCACTCAGGCCCAGTGGCCCCTCGGTGGCGATGTACAGCACGTCCGGGCGGTCGCGGCGCCAGCGGCGCAGCAGCTTGTGCATCGACACCTGCCCCCACTGCAGGCCGGGGTAGCCGGGCAGGGGCCAGCCACGGCACAACAGCAGGTCGGCCTGCGCAGGGCCGGCGGCATCGCCGGCCTGGCGCGGGCGCACCAGCTCCACCCGGTGGCCGCGCAGGCGCAGGCCTTCGTGCAGGCGGCCAAGGGTGTTGGCCACGCCATTGATTTCGGGTGGGAAGGTTTCGCTGACAAGGGTTATGTGCAGGGCGGCGGGACTGGTCATGGGAGGATTTTCCGAGGTGCCGATTGCGCCCGGATGACAGAAAAATGACGGATACATGACGCCCGATCATTGGCGCTTTTGCGCTGTGAAAATAAGCTTGGCCAGCGCCTCAAGAATGCCGCATCGCCAGCCGATGAAGTTGCATTCGAATGAGACTTTCGCTCCAGGAGCGGTGATGTTCAACAGCAAACTGAAACAAGAAAATGCCAGGCTGCGCGAAGAGCTGATGACCATGGAGCAGGTCAAGTGCAGCCTGGACAGCGAGATGCTGGTGCTGCAACTGGACCCCCAGGGCCGCATCGAAGCGGTCAACGGCAACTTCGAGAAAGAGATGCGCTACAGCAGCCAGCAGCTGCTGGGCCGCAACATCGAAGAGATCGTGCCGGCGCATGTGAAGCCGCTGGATTTCTACCAGCGCATGAAGCAGGCGATCAATCGCGGCGAGCACCTCAACGGCGCGTTTCGCCTGCTGCGCGGCAGCGGCGAGGAAGCCTGGCTGCGCTCGATCCTGCAGCCGGTCAAGGGCAGCGATGGGCGCCTGCGCTACTTCACCCTGCACTCCAGCGACCTGACCCGCACCATCGAGACGTCACGCGAGCACGAGAGCCTGATCAAGGCCCTGATGCGCTCCACGGCAGTGATCGAGTTCAACCTCAATGGCGAGGTGCTGGCTGCCAACGACCGCTTCCTCAAGACCATGGGCTATTCCCTGGAACAGGTGCGCGGCAAGCACCACCGCATGTTCTGCGAGCCGGAAGAGTACAACTCGGCGCATTACCAGCAGTTCTGGGAAAAACTGCGCCGTGGCGAGTTCGTGGCCGAGCGCTTCAAGCGCATCGATGCCCATGGCCGCGTGGTCTGGCTGGAGGCGTCGTACAACCCGATCATCGACGCCCATGACGTGCTGTACAAGGTGGTCAAGTTCGCCACCGTGATCACCGACCAGGTCAACCAGGAAGCGGCGGTGGCCCACGCCGCCGACATCGCCTACACCACGTCCCTGGACACCGACTCCAGTGCACGTCGCGCCACCGAGGTGGTGACTCAGACGGTCGAGGTCATGCGCGGCCTGGAGACGTACATGCAGCAGGCCGCCGACGGCATCGAGGCGCTGGACAAGCAGTCCCAGGTGATCGGTTCGATCATCAAGACCATCAGCGACATTGCCGGGCAGACCAACCTGCTGGCGCTCAATGCGGCCATCGAAGCCGCGCGTGCCGGCGAGCAGGGCCGGGGTTTTGCGGTGGTGGCCGACGAGGTGCGGCAACTGGCCTCGCGCACCAGCAGCGCCACCGAGGAAATCGCCCGGGTGGTGCAGCAGAACGCCCAGTTGGCCAAGGCGGCGGTCGACATCATCGACAACAGCAAGCGCCAGGCCGAAGAGGGCCTGTCGCTGGCCGGGCAGACCGGTACGGTGATCGTCGAGATTCAGGACGGGGCGCAGAAGGTGGTGGACGCGGTCGGCCAGTTCTCCAACCAGCTGGCGCCCTGACGGCGCGGTGGCGGCGGCCTTGCACCGTCGCCACCGTCGCCCCGGCAACCGTCAGCCGCGTTCGCGCACCCAGAACAGCGTGGCACCGGCGATGGCGGCAGGCATCATCACGATGTTCACGAACGGGATCAGCAGCACCAGGTACACCGAGCCGCCAAAGCCCAGGCTCTGCCAGCGCTTGGCGCGCAGCCAGGCGAGCATGTCCTGCCAGCTCATCTTGTTGTTGTCCGCCGGGTAGTCGATGTACTGGATGGCCATCATCCAGACACCGAACAGCAGCCACAGCGGCGCGGCCACGATGTTGACCACCGGGATCCACGACAGGATGAACAGCGCCAGGGCGCGCGGCACGAAGTAGCCCAGCTTGCGCAGTTCGCGGCTCAGGGTGCGCGGTACCATGGCGGCCAGTTCGCCCCAGCTGAAGGCCGGGAACGGGTCGGTGCCACGTACCACCACCTCGACCTTTTCGGCCAGAAAACCGTTGAACGGTGCCGCGATGATGTTGGCCAGCATGGTGAAGGTGAAGAACACCATCAGCACCACCAGCACCACGAACAGCGGCCACAGCACATAGTTGAGAAAGCTCAGCCAGCCCGGCAGGGTCGGAATCAGCGAGTCCACCCACAGGCTGAACTGGTGACCGGCAAAATAGATCAGGCCCACGAACAGCAGCAGGTTGACCGCCAGCGGCAGCAGCACGAACAGGCGCAGGCCCGGGCTCAGGACCAGTTTCAGGCCCTCGCGCAGGTATTGGGGGCCAGACAGGACAGGGGCTTGCATAAAAGGCTCCGAGCGGTGGTAAACGCGCCGACCTTACCGAGTTTGACGCCTGGGCGAAAGCGCGGCGAAATGCGCGCAACCCCCGGTAACAAAACCCTGTCGATCATTTAATAGGCAAAGCGGCCGGTGCTCGGCAGGTGAATAGAGGTCGTCTATAAGGTGGATTGTCTAAGGATATTTCCTTAATCTCTGCCTCCTCGTTACAGTCGCACCAATTTCACGGTTTCCAGAACCTGCGGCCAATAGCCTTCCCCAAGTGCTTCGCGGGTTCTTTTTTATTCCAGCCGGTGCCCCCGGCGTCATGTGGCTGGCTCGCCAGCTCGACAGGAGCGTTTCATGTCTGAAGTTCGTCATTCGCGAGTGATCATTCTCGGTTCCGGCCCTGCCGGTTACAGCGCCGCCGTGTACGCGGCCCGTGCCAACCTCAAGCCGCTGCTGATCACCGGCATGCAGGCTGGCGGCCAGCTGACCACCACCACCGAAGTCGACAACTGGCCGGGCGATGCACATGGCCTGACCGGCCCTGCGCTGATGCAGCGCATGCAGGAGCATGCCGAGCGTTTCGAGACCGAAGTGGTGTTCGACCACATCAACGCCGTGGACCTGGCCAACAAGCCGTTCACCCTCAAGGGCGACAGCGCCACCTACACCTGCGACGCACTGATCATCGCCACCGGCGCCAGCGCGCGCTACCTGGGCCTGCCGTCGGAAGAGGCGTTCATGGGCAAGGGCGTTTCGGCCTGCGCGACCTGTGACGGGTTCTTCTACCGCAACAAGCCGGTGGCCGTGGTCGGTGGTGGCAACACTGCCGTCGAGGAAGCCCTGTACCTGGCCAACATCGCCAGCAAGGTGACCCTGGTGCACCGCCGCGAGACCTTCCGCGCCGAGAAGATCCTGATCGACAAGCTGCACGCCCGCGTGGCCGAAGGCAAGATCGAGCTCAAGCTCAACGCCACCCTGGACGAAGTGCTGGGCGACAACATGGGTGTGACCGGTGCGCGCCTGAAGAACAACGACGGCAGCTTCGATGAAGTGAAGGTCGACGGCGTGTTCATCGCCATCGGTCACACGCCCAACACCTCGCTGTTCGAAGGCCAGCTGGCGCTCAAGGATGGCTACATGGTGGTCAACGGCGGGCGTGACGGCAATGCCACCGCCACCAGCATCGAGGGCGTATTCGCCGCCGGCGACGTGGCCGACCACGTGTACCGCCAGGCAATCACCTCGGCCGGTGCCGGCTGCATGGCGGCACTGGATGTCGAGCGTTACCTGGACGGCCTGCAGAACGCTTCGTTCTGAGGACTGTTGGGGCTGCTTCGCAGCCCTTCGCGGGTCAAGCCCGCTCCCACAGGGATCACTGCTGTCCTTGTGGGAGCGGGCTTGACCCGCGATGCTTTCAAAGGCTCAGGCGCATCGACAGGTCCACTGCCTTCACATCCTTGGTCATTGCCCCGATCGAGATGTAGTCCACCCCCGTCTCGGCAATTGCGCGCAACGTGCTTTCGCTGATCCCGCCGCTGGCTTCCAGCTTGGCCTTGCCGGCATTGAGGCGCACCGCCTCGCGCATTTCGTCCAGGTTCAGCTCGTCGAGCATGACGATGTCGGCCCTGGCCTCCAGCGCCTGCTGCAGTTCATCCAGGCTCTCCACCTCGATTTCCACCGGCTTGCCCGGCGCAATGCGGCGCGCCGCAGCGATCGCTTCGGCAATCCCGCCGCTGGCGGCAATGTGGTTTTCCTTGATCAGAAACGCGTCGTACAGGCCGATGCGATGATTGTGGCAGCCGCCGCAGGTCACTGCGTACTTCTGCGCCAGGCGCAGGCCCGGCAGGGTCTTGCGCGTATCCAGCAGCTTGACCTGGGTATCGGTCACCAGGTCGGCCAGGTGCCGCGCATGGGTGGCCACCCCCGACAGCAGCTGCAAAAAGTTCAGCGCGCTGCGCTCGCCGGTCAGCAGCGAGCGGGCCGGCCCTTCCAGGTGGAACAGTGCCTGATTGGCCGTGGCCCGGTCGCCGTCCTTGACCTGCCAGTGCACCGCCACCCGCGGGTCGAGCTGACGAAACACCGCGTCCACCCAGGCCGTGCCGCTGATCACGCAGTCGTCGCGGGTAATGATGGTGGCCTTGGCCAGGCGCTCGGCAGGAATCAGCTGGGCAGTGATGTCGCCGCTGCCGACATCTTCGAGCAACGCACGGCGCACGTTGGCTTCGATTTCGGCGGTCAGGTCGGCGAGGCGTAGATTCGGCATGGTGGGCTCCACAAGCTAGGTGGCCGCGATTATAGGGCAGCCCGGGGCGGGCGTGCAGCAATCCGCCTTTGGTCGCAGCAAATGAGCATTTGCGCCCCATGGCGGTCTATCCACAGGCTGGCCGAAACGTACTGCACAGTTCGCTGGCAGGCCGCGCGTTTTTGCCAGATAATGCGCGCCTTGTAATTGGCGTCATGACTTTGACAGCCATTCAATCCACTTCGTAGCCAACCCAGCAAGGAGACCGGGATGCCCAATGACGGGAAGGTGGTGCCGTTCAAGGCGGCCACCGATCAGGCGTCACGCACGCCGTTCGCTCGTCTGCCGGTCATCCTGCTGCAAGTGCGCGACAAGGCAGCGCAGCACCTGCGCCAGGCGCTGCAGGGGCTGTTCGACAACGCCGACGACACGCTCTTCGAAATGGCCGACACGGCCGCCGACAACCATGACCGCAGCCTGTTCTTCGAAGCGATGCGCGACCTGCGCCTCAAGCGCAAGAGCATCGAGCGTGCCTTCCTCGACCTGTTCTATGACGCCTTCATTGATATTGCCGGCAACGACCCGACCGCGCCGTTGGCGCGCCGTGGCTACGACAGGCAGGCGCTGATGGCCGACGATGCGCGTGAGCGGGCCCAGGCTGTGGAGACGATGGTGGCCCGCGTGGCCACGCGTGACGGCTTCGCCCTCGGCCAGCTGACCCTGCGCATGAACAGCCTGATCAGCCAGCGCCTGGACGATCGCGCCAACCCGCTGGGGCCGGCGCTGCTGTGCGAGTACTTTCTGCAGGCCGGGCGCAGCCTGGGCGTGGGCATCAAGGTCAAGCTGATACTGCTCAAGCTGTTCGAGCGTTACGTGCTGTGCGACGTCGGCCAGTTGTACGGCGAAGCCAACCAGCTGTTGAGCGCCACCGGGATCCTGCCCGACCTCAAGAGCGCGCCGGGCTGGCGCACCCCGGCGGCCGAACCGGCACACCCGGCCGGCGATCCGGAGGTCAAGCCAGCCCCGCTGACGGCCGATGCCGGGGCGCAGGCCGCCTTCGCCTCGCTGCAGGTGCTGTTGTCCCCGGTGCGCGGTCGGGTGGCCCCGCGCCTGGAGCCCTATGACCGGGTGCAGCCGATCAGCAGGCAGGATCTGCTGCGCCTGCTCTCGCACCTGCAGCAGTTCGTGCCGGCAGCGGGGGAGGTGCAGGACTTCGACCTGCGCCACCAGCTGGAGCAGCTGCTGACCCGGGCCAGCGTGCAAAGCGGCAAGTACCGCAGGGTCGAGGTGATCGATGAGGATGTGATCAACCTGATCGCCATGCTCTTCGACTTCATCCTCGGCGATCGCAACCTGCCGCATTCGCTGCGCCAGTTGATCGCACGCCTGCAGATCCCGATGCTCAAGGTGGCGCTGCTCGACAAGAGCTTCTTCAGCCGCGCCACCCACCCGGCGCGCCGCCTGCTCGACGAGATTGCCGCAGTGGCGATGGGCTGGGGCGCGCGTGATGACGTGCAGCGCGACGAGCTGTACCTGCGGGTCGAGGCCATCGTGCAGCGCCTGCTCACCGATTTTGCCGACGACCCGCAGATCTTCGCCGAGCTGCTGGCCGAGTTCCTTGCCTTCAGTGCCGATGAGCGCCGCCGTACCGAGTTGCTCGAACAGCGCACCCGCGATGCCGAAGAGGGCCGGGCTCGCACCGTGCTGGCGCGCCAGCAGGTTGAAAGCGAACTCAACCTGCGCCTGCTCGGCAAGTGCCTGCCGCAAGGCGTGGTACGGGTGATCGAGCAGGCCTGGAGCCAGGTGCTGCTGCTGGCCTGCCTCAAGCATGGGCGGGGTTCGACCCAGTGGCAGGACGCGCTGGCCAACATGGACCTGTTGCTCTGGAGCGTCGAGTCACACACAGGCGACGACCGTGCACGGCTGCTGGAGCAGGTGCCGGGCCTGCTCAAGGCCCTGCGCGAGGGGTTGACCCGGGTTGCCTACGACCCCTTTGCCACCAGCGAGTTCTTCGCCCAGCTCGAAGCGCTGCACCTGCAGGCTGTGGAAGGGGCAGGGCACCCCGGCCAGGCGCGTATCGAGCGGGTGCTGGTGCGTGATCGCATCGTGCTGCTGGGGCCGGAGTCGGTGGCGGCGGGCGGGCTGTGCTCCAGCCTGCCCGACGACGACCCGGCGCTGCACCAGGTGCGCGACCTGCGCCCGGGGGCCTGGATCGAGCTGCGCGACGAGGATGACGAGCCGGTACGCGGCAAGCTGATCGCGATCATCGACAGCACCCACACCTACGTGTTCGTCGACCGTACCGGGCGCAAGCTGCGCGAATGGTCGCAGCAGGGGCTTGCCGCGGCGTTGAGCCAGGGCCAGGTACGCCTGCTCGATGCCACCCAGCTGTTCGAACGTGCACTGGGTTCGGTGGTCAGCCAACTGCGCCAGCGTCAACCCTGAGCGCCCGCACTTTTTAACGATACAACCTTCGATTCCTCGGGGCATACTGCGCCAGAGCCCTCATGCTTCAGGATCTTCTATGCAACTTGACCACGCTACTGGCTGGGTCGCTGGCGTCACCCATTGCCCTTCCCCCAACTTCAACGCGCGCCCCGAGGGCGAAGCCATCAGCCTGCTGGTGATCCACAACATCAGCCTGCCGCCCGGGCAGTTCGGCACCGGCAAGGTGCAGGCGTTCTTCCAGAACCGCCTGCCCATCGCCGAGCATGCGTTTTTCGAGCAGATCAAGGACCTGCGTGTATCGGCGCACTTTCTGATCGAGCGTGACGGCAGGGTCACCCAGTTCGTCTCGTGCCTGGACCGGGCCTGGCATGCCGGGGTATCGCGCTTCGAGGGCCGCGAGGGCTGCAACGACTTTTCCGTGGGCATCGAACTCGAAGGCACCGATCAGACGCCGTTCACAGACGCCCAGTACACTGCCCTGCAACACTTGACCCTGCAACTGCAGGCTGCCTGGCCCATCGCGGGGCGAATCCGCGGCCACAGCGACATTGCGCCGGGGCGCAAGACCGACCCGGGGCCGGCGTTCGACTGGGAACGCTATCGCGCCAGCCTGCACGTCAACGAGGACAGATCATGAGTTTTCTGGTGTTACTGCTGGTGCTGTGGGTCGAGAAGTTCTCGGCGCTGCGCCAGCGCCTGCAACGCGATGGCTTTTTTCTCACCGAACTGGCCCGCCTGGAGCGCAGGCCCAAGGCCGACCCCTGGTGGGTGCTGGGCATTCTGGTGCTGTTGCCAGTAGTGGTACTGGCGCTGCTGCTGCACGTGCTCGACCCGGTCGCCTATGGCCTGCTGGCCCTGCCGGTGCACCTGCTGGTGCTGATCTACAGCCTGGGCCGGGGCGATGTGAAGGCGGCGCTGGGGCCGTTTCGCGATGCCTGGCGACGCGGCGATGAACAGGCGGCCGTGCACGTGGCCGAGCGCGACCTGGGGGTGACGGCCGACGACAGCCAGGGCCTGATCCAGAAGGTGCAGGGGCACCTGCTGTGGCAGGCCTACCAGAGCTTCTTTGCGGTGATCTTCTGGTATGTGCTGCTGGGCCCGGCTGCAGCGCTGGCTTACCGGCTGCTGGCGCTGACGGGCGAGCGGGCCGGCAACCCGGCGGTACAGGAACGCGCCCGGCAGTTGCGCCACGCCTTCGACTGGGCGCCGGTGCGGGTACTGGCCGCCAGTTTTGCACTGGTGGGCAACTTTGTGGCGGTCAGCCGCATGATGCTGCACGAACTGCTCAACTGGCACATCGGCGCGCCGCGCCTGGTGGAGCAGGCGGGCACGGCAGCGGCGG
Organism: Pseudomonas sp. PS01300; assembly: GCF_029960155.1. Classification (NCBI taxonomy): domain Bacteria; kingdom Pseudomonadati; phylum Pseudomonadota; class Gammaproteobacteria; order Pseudomonadales; family Pseudomonadaceae; genus Pseudomonas; species Pseudomonas sp. PS01300. The sequence goes on from NZ_JASCPN010000072.1 coordinate 10,790, forward strand.
AGATTCCCGCCGACGTCGAGGCCGGCCCGCAAGGCCTGACCGGGCTCGACAGCCTGTGGGAACTGCTGCTGCGTGCCGCAGTGCTCTGGTACGCGGGCTTTGCCCTGTGGACCGTGCTCGGCTGACTCACGACGTGTAAACGGGCTGCCGCAACGGCGGCTCGTTCCTACAGGGCGCCGCCGCTGGTGGTTAACCTTAAGTTACAAAACTTCCCTTCGATATGCGCTATACAGAGGCTGCTGACGATCGCCAGTGGCCTAGTGCTATTGCGCAGAAAACAATAAGAAATCGAAAGGAGACGACCCTTGAAGCGCCTCTTGTATCCGGCAATCGCATTGATGAACCGGCTGAGCTTCGGCATGAAGTTCAGCCTGATCAGCGTGCTGTTCTTTCTGCCCATGCTGGTCACCAATTTCTATCTGGTGCGCGACGCCTATGCCAAGTTCCACGCCACCCGTGTGGAGCTGCACAGCCTCGGCCTGCTGAGCGAGAGCCTGGCCGTGCGCGGTGATCTGGAGAGCCTGGGCAACCTGGTGCAGATCAACGCGGTGCTGGGGCAGTCCGGCAAGGCCGACGACCTGGAGGCGCGCATCGATGCGCTGGAACAGCAGGTGGCAAAGCGCGTGGCCGCGCTGGCCCCGATGACCGAGGACCCGGCCCAGGTGCAGGCCTTCACCGCCCGGCGCGACGAGTTGCTGGCAGGACTCGAGGCGGCGCGAGCCGACTCCTCGCTGCAGACCCGTGCAGCCCTGTACGACGCCCTGCTGGCGCAGGCGCAGCTGCTTGGCAAGCTGGTGATCAGCCAGTCGGGCCTTGGCCAGGACAGCGATGCCGGCGTGCGCCAGATGGGCGAGCTGCTGACCACGGTCACCGCCCAGGTCACCCAGACCCTGGGTGAAGGCCGCGCAATCGGGGCTTACTCGCTGGGCCAGGGGTTTCTCAACTCATCGGCCAGTACCCGTTTCGAAGAACTGCTCAAAAGCCTCGACAAGCTGTCGGCCGACTACGCCATTCGCCTGCAGGACGCCCTGGGCGACGAGCCGCGGCTGGCCAGCCAGGCCGCCAGCAGCCAGGCGTCGCTCAAGCAGGCCAGCGAGCTGCTCGAAGACCAGGTGGTGATGGCCGATACCCTCGATGCGCCGTGGCCGGCGTTCTACCAGCAGGTCAGCGGCCTGATCGAGCAGACCTACCTGCTCAATGGCGCCACCCTGCAGGTACTCGAACAGCAGTTGCAGGCGCGCCTGGGCGACTACCGCCAGCACATGGTGCTGCTGGTGCTGGCCCTGGCGGCGGTGTTCATGCTGATCGGCTACCTGTATGGCGGCTTCTATGCCTCCACCCGCAGCACCCTGCGTACCCTGGGCAAGGTGATGGACAAGGTGGCCGGGGGCGACATGACGGTGACCTTCCAGGCCCGCAGTCGCGACGAGCTGGGCGAGCTGGGCGAGGTGTTCAACACCACGGTGCGGCGCATCCATGACCTGATCGAGCGGGTCGGGCAGACGGTGGCCGAGGTGGAACACCAGGCCGAGCAGGTGCATGCGGTATCGGCGCGCAGCAACCAGGCGGTGAGCGGCCAGCGTGGGCAGATCGAGCAGGTGGCCACGGCCATGAACCAGATGTCGGCCACTGCCCAGGAAGTGGCGCGCAGCGCTGCGGCAGCCGTGAACAGCGCCCACGGGGTCAACCGCGAGACGGTCAGCGGGCGCGAGCTGGTGGAGTCGCAGCAGGGCAGCATTGCCGGGCTGGCGGCCGAAATCGACCAGTCGGTGGGGGTGATCAACCAGCTGGTCAGCGACAGCCAGCAGATCAGCCAGGTGCTGGAGGTGATCAAGAGCATCGCCGGGCAGACCAACCTGCTGGCGCTCAACGCCGCCATCGAGGCGGCGCGGGCCGGGGAGCAGGGGCGTGGCTTCGCGGTGGTGGCCGACGAGGTACGCACGCTGGCCAAGCGCACGCAGCAGTCGACCGAGGAAATCGACCAGATGATCTCACGCCTGCAGGGCGGGGTGGAGGCGGCGGTGCGGGCGATGGACAGCAGTCACCAGATGGCGGCGGGCACCGTGGGGCAGTCGCAGCAGGTGCAGCAGGCGCTGGTCAACATTCTGGGGGCGATGGGCAGCATCGTGGAGCAGAACCAGCAGATTGCGGCGGCGGTGGAGCAGCAGACGGCGGTGGCGCATGACATCGACCTGAACATCGTGCAGATCAACCGCGCGGCCGAGCACACCACCGAGGGCGCGCACCAGACCGAAGATGCGAGCCGGCAGCTGTCGGCGCAGGTGATGGAGTTGAAGCAGTTGATCGGGGCGTTCAGGGTCTGAGCGAGGGCTGGGCCCTTCGCCGGCGAGGCGCAGGGGCGGTACTACCAGCCAAACAGCTCGCAGGCATTGCGCGTGCTGGCCTCGGCCAGCACCTGGGGCGCAACCCCCATCACCTCAGCCAGTGCCACGGCAATCTGCGGCAGGTGCACAGGGCTGTTGCGCACCCCGGCGTACATCGCCGGGGCCATGTCCGGCGAGTCGGTCTCCAGCACCACGCCGTCCAGCCCCAGGCGCGGCAGCACCTTGCGCAGGCGCAGCGCCTGGGGCCAGGTGGCCGCACCGCCCAGCCCCAGCCTGAACCCGAGGCGGCGGTACTCGCGGGCCTCCTCGTAGCTGCCGGCAAACGCATGCACGATGCCGCCACGCGCCAGCTTGAAGCGCTTGAGCCGGGCGATCACGTCGGCATGGCTGCGCCGTACATGCAGCAGCGCCGGCAGGTCGAAGTCCACCGCCAGCTGCAACTGGGCCTCGAACAACGCCTGCTGGCGCTCGCGGTCCAGCTCGGCCACGTAGTAGTCCAGGCCGAACTCGCCCACCGCGCACAGCTGCCGGTCGCCACGCAGGCGGCTCAGCCAGTCGCCCAGCGCCAGCAGGTGTTCCGGGCGATGCTGTTCCAGGTACACCGGGTGCAGGCCGAACGCCGCATACAGCTGCGGATCGCTCTTGACCAGCTCCCATACCCGCTGCCAGTTGTCCTGGTACACCCCCAGCACCACCATGCGCTCGACCCCGGCGCGGCGCGCCTGCCCCAGCACTTCGCTGCGGTCGGCATCGAAGTCGGGGAAGTCCAGGTGGGTGTGGGTGTCTACCAGGCGCATGGTCAGGCCTTGAAGAGGCGTTGCTTGAAGGTGCGCGCCACTGCGTGCACACCCGGCGTGTAGTGCTGCTTCTGCACCGCCTCCAGCGCCAGGCGCAGGGCGGTTTCGGCCATCAGGCCGTGCTGCTGGGCCATGGCGTTGACCGGCAGGGGCAGGAAGTCCAGCAACTGGTTGTCACCGAAGGTGCCCAGGTGCAGGCTGCGCGATGCTGGCGGGCGGGTCTGCAGCACATCGAACACGCCTTGCAGCAGTACATAGGAGGTGGTCACCAGTGCGTCGGGCAGGCGCCCCAGGTCGGCCAGCAGCTCGCTCATCAGGCGGCGCCCGCACTCGCGGCTGAAGGCTTCGCCCTGGTGCTGGCTGGCCCGTCCGTCGAAGCCTTGCAGGGCCTGGTCGAAACCACGTGCGCGAGCGCGGCTGACGCTCAGCTCCGGGCGTGCGCCAATCAGTGCGATATGCGCCGGGGCGCTGTCGAGCAGGCTGCGGGTCAGGTGCAGGCTGGCATGCTCGTCGTCGCTGACCACCGAGCAGAACTGCGCCGGGTCCAGGCTGCGGTCGATACCGATGATCGGCAGGCCGTTGGCCTGCAGCGTGCGGTAGCTGTCATCGTCTTCGGGCAGGCAGCTGGCGACGAACAGGGCGTCGCAGCGCCGTGCGCGAAACAGCTGCTGCAACTGGCGCTCGCTGTCGGGCTGGTCGTCGCTGCTGGCAATCAGCAGCTGGTAGCCCTGGGCCCTTGCGCCTTGCTCCAGTTGCTTGGCGATGCGCGCATAGCTGGGGTTTTCCAGGTCTGGCAGGATGAAGCCAAGGGTGCGCGTGTGACGGCTGCGCAGCCCGGCCGCCTGCGGGTTGGGCGTGAAGCCATGGGCCTCGACCACCGCACGCACACGCTCTACCGTGCTGCTGCTGATGCGTTGCTGTTCGGCCTTGCCATTGATGACATAACTGGCAGTGGTAACGGACACACCGGCCAGACGGGCGATATCGCTGAGTTTCACCGAATTTTCCTTGTTATTACCGGGGTTGGCTGCAGAGCCTGACCGGGTATTGTCGCCGATTGCGAAGCATCGGCGCAGACGACCATTGTCGCAATTGTCCGACAAAATGGGGCTTTCATTGTTCGCAGGTTATCGAGTAACGTGCACGCTATTCTAGGTTAAACGATTCAGCAGGCGATTTTTCTGCCGTGGCCTTCGCCTGCGCCCGGCCCTGCGAAGTGTCGGGTGCTGCTAAATTCACAACAATACCTCGGCGCCGGCCCGGCGCTGCAAAGGAGAGGTTCATGCTCGAGCTCACCATAGAGCAGATTTCCATGGGCCAGTCGGCCGTGGACAAGACCGCCGCGCTGCAGTTGCTGGCCGAGCGCCTGGTGGCCGACGGGCTGGTGGCCGAGGGCTACCTGGCCGGGCTGCAGGCGCGTGAAGCCCAGGGCTCGACCTTTCTCGGCCAGGGCATCGCCATCCCCCACGGTACCCCGCAGACCCGCGAGCTGGTGCATGCCACCGGCGTGCGCCTGTTGCAGTTCCCCGAGGGCGTGGACTGGGGCGACGGGCAGATCGTGTACCTGGCCATCGGCATCGCCGCGCGCTCCGACGAGCACCTGCGCCTGCTGCAATTGCTCACCCGCGCGCTGGGCGAGACCGACCTGGCCCAGGCGCTGCGCCGGGCCGGCAGCGCCGAGGCGTTGCTCAAGCTGCTGCAGGGGGCGCCGCAGGAGCTGGCACTGGATGCACAGATGATCGGCCTGGGTGTGCCCGCCGAGGATTTCGAAGAGCTGGTATGGCGTGGCGCCCGCCTGCTGCGCCGCGCCGATTGCGCCGGCAATGGCTTTGCCGCCGTGCTGCAGCAGGTCGAGGCGCTGCCCCTGGGCGATGGCCTGTGGTGGCTGCACAGCGAGCAGACCGTGCGCAAGCCGGGCCTGGCGTTCGTCACCCCGCAGCAGCCGCTGCGCTACCTGGGCCAGCCGCTCAACGGCCTGTTCTGCCTGGCCAGCCTGGGCGCGGCGCACCAGGCCCTGCTCGAACGCCTGTGTACCCTGCTGATCGAAGGTCGGGCGCAGGAGCTGTTTCGCGCTACCAGCAGCCGTGCGGTGCTGGAGGTGCTGGGCGGCGAGCTGCCGGCCGACTGGCCCAGCGTTCGCGTCGGCCTGGCCAATGCCCACGGCCTGCATGCGCGCCCGGCCAAGGAGCTGGCGCAACTGGCCAAGGCCTTCGAGGGCGAGGTGCGCGTGCGCGTGGTCGACAGCGGCGAGGCCGCTGTGTCGGTCAAGAGCCTGAGCAAGTTGTTGAGCCTGGGCGCACGCCGTGGCCAGGTACTGGAGTTCATCGCCGAGCCGAGCGTGGCCGACAGCGCGCTGCCGGCGTTGCTGACGGCGGTGCAGGCCGGCCTGGGCGAAGCGGTCGAGGCGCTGGCACCGGTGAGCGAGGTAGCGGCGCCCCAGGTGCTCGAGCCGGTGCTGAGCGCGCCGCTGCCGGGCACGCAGGTCCAGGGCGTGGCCGCATCGCCGGGCATCGCCTGCGGCCCGGCGCATGTGCAGGTGGTGCGCCATTTCGACTACCCGCTGCGGGGCGAGTCGCCGGTGATCGAGCGCGACCGCCTGCAATGTGCCCTGGCCGCCGTGGCCAGTGAGCTCGAAGCGCTGATCCGGCGCAGCCCGGCCAAGGCCATCCGCGAGATCTTCGTCACTCACCAGGAAATGCTCAGCGACCCGGGGCTGGGCGATGAAGTCGAGCTGCGTCTGCTCCAGGGCGAAAGCGCCCCAGCGGCCTGGATGACCGTGATCGAGGCCGCAGCGCGGCAGCAGGAGGCCTTGCACGACGCCCTGCTGGCCGAACGCGCCGCCGACCTGCGCGACGTGGGCCGCCGTGTGCTGGCCACCCTGTGCGGGGCCGCCGAGGTGGCGGAGCCGCAACAGCCCTATGTGCTGGTGATGGACGAAGTCGGCCCGTCCGATGTGGCGCGCCTCGATCCGGCGCGGGTGGCCGGGATTCTCACCGCACGCGGTGGCGCCACCGCGCACAGCGCGATCGTGGCGCGGGCATTGGGCATCCCGGCGGTGGTGGGGGCCGGCGCGGCGGTGCTGCTGATCGCCGCCGGCACCGAGCTGTTGCTGGACGGCCAGCGTGGACGCCTGACCGTGGCCCCGGCGGCGGATGAGCTGCAGCGCGCCCTGGCCGAGCGCGAGCAGCGCGAACAGCGCCTGCAGGCGGCCCGGGCGCGTCGCCTGGAACCTGCCGTGACCCGCGACGGGCATGCCGTGGAAGTGTTCGCCAACATCGGTGAAAGCGCGGGTATCGAACAGGTGATCGACCTGGGCGCGGAAGGCATCGGCCTGCTGCGCACCGAGCTGATCTTCATGGCCCATCCACAGGTGCCCGACGAGGCCACCCAGGAAGCCGAGTACCGCCGTGTGCTCGACGGCCTGCAGGGCCGGCCGCTGGTGGTGCGCACCCTGGATGTGGGCGGCGACAAGCCGTTGCCCTACTGGCCCATCGCCAAGGAGGAAAACCCGTTTCTGGGGGTACGCGGCATTCGCCTGACCCTGCAACGGCCGCAGGTCATGGAAAGCCAGTTGCGCGCCCTGTTGCGCGCGGCGGGCGAGCGACCGCTGCGCATCATGTTCCCGATGGTCGGGCAGGTGGAGGAGTGGCGCCAGGCCCGAGCAATGGTCGAGCGCCTGCGCCAGGAGATACCGGTCGGCGACCTGCAGGTGGGCATCATGATCGAGGTGCCTTCGGCCGCGCTGCTGGCACCGGTGCTGGCGCCGGAGGTGGACTTCTTCAGTGTCGGCACCAACGACCTGACCCAGTACACCCTGGCCATCGACCGCGGCCACCCGAGCCTGTCGGCCCAGGCCGATGGCCTGCACCCGGCGGTGCTGCAGCTGATCGACATCACCGTGCGCGCCGCGCATGCCCACGGCAAGTGGGTGGGCATCTGCGGGGAACTGGCCGCCGACCCTCAGGCGGTGGCGGTGCTGGTGGGGCTGGGCGTGGATGAACTGAGCGTGGCGGCGCGCAGCATTGCCGAGGTCAAGGCGGTGGTGCGCGAACTGAATTTTGAACAGGCCCGGCAACTGGCGCGTGATGCGCTGGTGCAGGGCAGTGCCGCCGACGTGCGCGCACGGGTGGAGATGCATTGATGGCACGGATACTCACACTGACCCTCAACCCGGCGCTGGACCTTACCGTCAGCCTCGCCACCCTGCAGCCCGGCGCGGTCAACCGCAGCCACGCGCAGCACAGCCACGCGGCGGGCAAGGGCCTGAACGTGGCGCAGGTGCTGGCCGACCTGGGGCATTCGGTGACGGTGGGCGGCTTCCTGGGCCAGGACAACCTGCAGCCCTTCGAGGCCCTGATGGCCCGTCGCGGCTTTGCCGATTGCTTCGTGCGGGTGCCCGGCGAAACCCGCAGCAACCTCAAGCTGGTGGAGGGCGATGGCCGGGTCACCGATATCAACGGCGTGGGCCCGCAGGTCGACGAACACGCCCAGGGCGAGCTGCTGGCGCGCCTGCAGCACCTGGCCAGCGGGCATGACGCGGTGGTGGTGGCCGGCAGCCTGCCGCCGGGTGTGAGCCCGCAGTGGCTGCAGATGCTGCTGGCGTGGTTCAAGTCGCTGGGCCTGAAGGTGATCCTGGACAGCAGTGGTGCGGCCTTGATCGCCGGGCTCAAGAGCGCGCCGTGGCTGGTCAAGCCCAATACCGACGAACTGGGCGAGGCGCTGGGCCGCCCGCTGCACAGCATTGCCGAGCAGCAGGCCGCTGCCCGCCAGTTGATCGACCAGGGCGTCGAGCATGTGGTGGTGTCCCAGGGCGAGCAGGGGGTGATCTGGTTCCGGCGCGACGGCGCCCTGCAGGCGCTGCCGCCCCAGGTGATGGTGGCCAGCACGGTGGGCGCGGGCGATTCGTTGCTGGCCGGCATGCTGCACGGCCTGCTCAATGCCGAGCCTGCCGCGCAGACCTTGCGCCGCGCCACCGCGATTGCCGCCCAGGCCGTGACACAGATCGGCTTCGGCATCGGCGACCGCGTGCAACTGGCGCAGCTCGAAGATGCCGTCCGGGTGCAGATTCCCCACGCTCGACAAGAGGGTGAACAATGAAGATCGCCATCGTCACCGCCTGCCCCAACGGCCAGGTGTCCAGCCTGCTCAGCGCGCGCCTGCTGGATGCGGCCGCGCAGCGCCAGGGCTGGAGCACCAGTGTCGAGGTGCACGACCCCGACCATCCCGAGCGCCAGCTTTCGCCGGCAGTGATCGCCGCCGCCGACTGGGTGCTGGTGATCAGCACCGGCCCGTTCGACCTGCAGCGCTTTGCCGGCAAGCGCCTGTTCCAGAGCACCCCGGCCCAGGCCCTGCAGGATGTGGAGAGCTTTCTGCGCCTGGCCGCCGAACAGGCCCAGGTGCATCACCCCGAAGCCATGGCGCCTGCGCCGGCCGCAGCGGGGGCGGTGAAGAAGATCGTTGCGGTCACTGCCTGCCCCACCGGGGTGGCGCATACCTTCATGGCCGCCGAAGCCTTGCAGCAGGCGGCGCGGCAACTGGGTTATCAACTGGCCGTCGAAACCCAGGGCTCGGTGGGGGCACGCACCCCGCTGAGCGCCGCGGCCATCGCCGAAGCCGACGTGGTACTGCTGGCCGCCGATATCGAAGTGCCCACCGAGCGCTTCGCCGGCAAGCGCATCTACCGCTGTGGCACCGGCGTGGCCCTCAAGCAGGCCCAGGCCACCTTGAACAAGGCGCTGGCCGAAGGTCGCGAAGAGCGTGCCGCCGGCACCGCACCTGCACGCAGTGAAAGGGCTGGGGTGTACAAGCACCTGCTGACCGGGGTGTCGTTCATGTTGCCGATGGTGGTGGCAGGCGGGTTGCTGATCGCCCTGGCATACATGTTCGGGCTCGATGCCTACAAGGAGCCGGGCACCCTGGCCGCCGCCCTGCGCCAGATCGGCGAAGACGCCGCATTCAAGCTGATGGTGCCGCTGCTGGCCGGCTACATCGCCTATTCGATTGCCGACCGCCCGGGCCTGGCGCCGGGCATGATCGGCGGGCTGCTCGCCAGTTCGCTGGGCGCCGGCTTCATCGGCGGCATCGTCGCAGGCTTCGTGGCCGGCTACGCGGCCAAGGCGATCAGCCACTGGGTCCGCCTGCCCAGCAGCCTGGAGAGTCTCAAGCCGATCCTGATCATCCCGCTGCTGGCCAGCCTGTTCACCGGCCTGGTGATGATCTACGTGGTGGGCAAGCCGGTGGCCGGCATGCTCGATGGCCTGACGCATTTTCTCGACAGCATGGGCACTGCCAACGCGGTGCTGCTGGGCATACTGCTCGGCGCCATGATGTGCGTGGACCTGGGCGGGCCGGTGAACAAGGCCGCCTATGCCTTCTCGGTGGGCCTGCTGGCCAACCAGAGCATGGCGCCGATGGCCGCGACCATGGCCGCCGGCATGGTGCCGCCGATCGGCCTGGGCATCGCCACCTTCCTGGCGCGACGCAAGTTCGCCCAGAGCGAGCGCGAGGCCGGCAAGGCGGCGCTGGTGCTGGGCATGTGCTTCATTTCGGAGGGGGCGATCCCGTTCGCGGCCAAGGACCCGCTGCGGGTGATCCCCGCCAGTGTGGTCGGCGGTGCACTGACCGGCGCGCTGTCGATGTACTTCGGTTGCAAGCTGATGTCGCCCCACGGCGGGCTGTTCGTGATGCTGATTCCGAACGCGATCAACCACGCCCTGCTGTACCTGCTGGCCATCGCCGCCGGCAGCCTGCTGACCGCTGTGGTGTACGCGGTGCTCAAGCGCAGGGACGTGGCCGAGCTGGCACTGGAGCCGGCCAAGGCCTGATCAGGGGCGTGGGCGCGGGTGCTTCTTGCGCAGCGGTTCGAGCAGGTCGGCCAGGCCGTTGTGGTCGACCTCGTGCATCAGCGCCAGCAGCCCGCCCAGTTCGCCCTTGGGAAAGCCCTGGCGGGCGAACCAGTTGAGGTAGTGGCCGGGCAGGTCGGCGATCAGCCGGCCCTGGTACTTGCCATAGGGCATTTCGCGGGTGACCAGCAGTTCGAGTGTCTCGGGAGTCATGGGTTCGGCGCAGCAGTGCAGGAAAGGCCCGACAATACATGCAATCTGCACGAGACCAAAGGTCCGTTCATGCAAAACGCTGCTTGGGGAAGGTTCAAAATTTTTATAAGTTGTTGATTTTAAAAGATTTAATTTTTACAGAAAAGCTGGCATGAACACTGCTCCTGTACTACGCAACCACCCTCATGCAAAGGAGCACTGTCATGACCAACGTGAACAAAGACGTTATTTCGGTTCTGAACAACCTCATCGAGTACAGCAAGGATGGCGAGAAGGGCTTCAAGACTTCTGCCGAGGATGCCAAGAACCCGGACCTGAAGGCGTTCTTCCTGCAGCGTGAAGGCGAATGCCGTAGCGCCGCCGCAGATCTGCAGCAGCACGTGCGTTCCCTGGGCGGCGACCCGGAAACCACCACCAGCCTCAGCGGTGACATGCACCGCGCCTGGGTCAACCTCAAGTCTTCGCTGACCAGCAACGACGACAAGGCGGTGCTGGAAGAAGTGGAGCGCGGTGAAGACCACGCCCTCAAAGCCTACAAGGATGCCCTGGAAAAACTGGCCAAGCTGAATGTACCGGCAAGTGACCCGGCATATGCCCTGGTCGAGCGCCAGTACCATGGCGTGCAGCGCAACCATGACCAGGTCAAGGTGCTGCGCGACGCGGCCCGCGCACGTTCCTAACCGGCGTACACCTCTACCCGGTTGCGCCCGTTGCGCTTGGCGCAATACAGCGCATCGTCCGCACAGCCCAGCAAGGTCGAAAGATCCTGCTGGGCTTCTGGCGTCTGCAGGCCCACGCCAATGCTGACGGTCACCGGGTGCTGGTCGTCGCCGAACGGCGGCAATGCCTCGACGCTGCTGCGGATACGTTCGGCCAGGGTCAGCACGCCGTTGAGGTCGGTCTCGGGCACGATCACCAGAAACTCCTCCCCGCCATATCGCGCAGCCAGGTCCGCCGGGCGGCGGATGCTGTGCGCGATCGTCGTCGCCACCTGGCGTAGCGCTTCGTCTCCGCCCTGGTGACCGTGGCGTTCATTGAACGCCTTGAAGTGGTCCACATCCACCATCAGTACCGCCAGCGGGCGCTGGCTGCGCTGGGCACGTGCCCATTCGCGGCGCAGTACCTGGTCGAGCTGACGACGGTTGGCCAGCCCCGTGAGGCTGTCGGTGGCTGCCAGTTCGGCCAGGCCCTGCTCGGCGCTGTGGCGCCTGCGCAATTCGCGCCCCAGCAGCAACGACAGCCAGAGGATGCCGATGCACAACAGGCCGGTAGCGATACTGACCACCAGTGCGGTACGCCGCCACGAGCCATAGACCTCGTCGGTGGACAAGGCCACCACCACCAGCAGCGGCAGGTCGTCCACCCGTGAAAAGGTGTACAGGCGATGCTTGCCGTCCAGGCTCGAACGCGCGGTGAAGCTGCCGTTGCCCTGGGCCATTGCGCGCTTGAAGTTGGGCTGCTCGGACAGGTCGGCGCCGATCAGCGGGTCGCTGGGCAGCGAAGGGTGGCGGGCGAGCATCACGCCGTCGCTGTTGAACAGGTTGACGCTGCTGTCGCGGCCGATGTCCAGGCGCTGGAACAGCTCGCTGAAGTAGGCCAGGCGCAGGGCGCCTGACGCGATACCGGCGAAGGCCCCATCGGCATCGTTGATGCGCCGGCTGAAACTGATGCACCAGTCCAGCTCACCCAGGCGTGCCTTGAATGGCGGGCTGATGACCAGGCCCAGGCCCGGGTTGTCGCGATGGGCCTGGAACACCCTGCTGTCGGCAAAGTTGGCGCTGCGTGGCACCACGCTTGTGGAGTCGGCCGCCACGTTGCCGTTGCGGTCCAGCCACAGGATGTCGCCGCGTAACGGCACGGTGAAGGCCTGGTTGAACAGCAGTTGCTGGCGCAGCGGCGCGGCCACGCTGGCAAGCTCAGGGCGCTGGATGGCCCAGATCAGTCCGTGCAGCGACAGGTCGTAGAGCTCGACGTTGCGCACGATGTCGGTGTCGATCAACTGCACGATGTTGCTGGCCGAGCGTGCGGCCGCCTGGCCCACGTTGGCTTTTTCGCGTACCAGCAGGAAGGTCACGATGGTGATGATGGCCAGAACCGCCAGGCAACTGCCCAGGTTAAGGATCAACTCCGGATGAGTCCTGTACAGGGTCGGGCGCTGGGGCGGAAGGCGCGAAGGCATGATGGAGGTGATTCGTACCGCTGTCGTTGAAAGGGCAGGTGCGAGGCGGCGGTATTCTAGGCGGGTGCAGATTGTCGGACAAGCTGTTGCTGGTGCCGATTGATGTACGGCATCTTGGGGCTATTTGCAGGAAAAGAGCCTGCATCCTGCAAGCTCTTTGGCGCATGGCGGTGGGATCAGAAGACGTTGAGCGGGTATTCGACGATCACGCGGTATTCGTCCACATCGTTGTCGACCTGGGCGTAGCCCTGGCTGCCACGGTGCGAGGCCCAGCGCAGCAGCACGCTGAGGTCCTTGAGGGAACCTTGCTGGAACACGTAGGCCAGGTCCATGTCGCGTTCCCAGTGGCGGGCATTGTCGCCGTCGGCGCTGTACCAGTTGCTGTAGCCGGCGCTGGCCGGGTCGACCTTGCTCAGGTCCAGCTTGCCGCGCGAGTACGACACGGCGGTGGTCAGGCCGGGCATGCCGACGCCGGCGAAGTCATAGGCGTACTTGAGTTTCCACGAACGCTCGCCAGGCCCGTTGAAGTCCGAGTACATCTGCGAGTTGTCCAGGTACACGCTGTCGCCCAGGGTGATGTAGTCGAACGGCGTGTTGCCGTTGACCCGCTGGTACACCGCAGTGACGGTGTGGTTACCCACGCCGAGCGCCAGGTGCAGGCTGTAGGTGTTGTTGTCGATGCTGCCCAGCAGCGCATCGCCGGTGTCCTGGGTGTGGTAATAGTGCAGGCCGGGGTTGAGGCTGACGCCGTCGGCGAGCTGCCAGGTGTAGTCCAGGTCCAGGTAGTACTGGTTCCACACGTCCTTGAGTTCGGCGGCGTACAGGCTGCTGGTAAAACCTTCGACCGGTGCCCAGGCTGCGCCGGCCCAGTTCAGGTGACGGCTTTCGCGGTCATCTGGCAGGTTGCCGTAGGTAGCGCCGATGCGCTTGTGGCCGCTCTGGTTGTAGAGCTTGGTGAAGCTGGCCTGGCCGCCTTCGAGTTGCAGCCCGTCGATGCTGTTGTTGGTCAGGCTGACGCCGCGGAAGGTCTGCGGCAGCATGCGCGTTTCGCCACCGGCGATCACCGGGTTGGTCAGGAACAGGTCGCCGGCACGCAGTACGGTGTCGAAGGCCTTGAGCTTGATGGCAGCGCCGGCATTGGAGAACGAATCCGGGGCCTTGCCCAGTTCGCCATCGTCCTTGTAGTGGTAGGGCAGGATGCTCGAACCCGCCGTACCGCCACCGCCGTCCAGCTTGAGGCCGAGCATGGCATGGGCATCCAGACCAAAGCCCACGGTGCCCTGGGTGAACCCGGACTCGAACTTGCCGATGAAGCCCTGGCCCCATTCACGGTTGTCGTGGTTGCCGCGCTGCAGCTGGTTGCGGTTGAGGTAGTAGTTGCGGCTGAGCACGTCGAGGTGCGCACCTTCGACGAAGCCTTCGGCCTCGTCGGCCTGGGCGTGCAGGGGCATCGTTGCAGCCAGCGCAACGAACAGCGGGGTCAAGCGAAACGCGTGGATCACCGGTGTGGACTCCTTGAGGTGAGGGATGCAGCTTTTTATTGTGCGAAGCGGTGTTTTCTTGTGAGGACACATCTCTGGCCGCAGAACCTTTTGTCCAGGCCAAAAAAAAGCCGCTGATAGCAGCGGCTTTGAAAGACGGCCACGCAGGCGAACACGTCGCCAGCGCAGCAGTCGAGGGAATAGGAGAGAGGCAGAGGCAGCGTATCAGCTGTCTTTGTCGGCACTCGCAGAACCTTTGGACGCGGTCTGCTCCAGGTTTTTGGCGTGGTCCTGCTGCTGGGCGAGGGCTTCGCGGCCTTGCTGCGCGGCAGCGGCGCGGGCGGCGTACTGCGCCACGAAAGCAGGGGACTCCTCGGCCATGGCCAGGGGCGAGAGCAATACGGACGACAGGACGAAAATACTGGCAATACCCATACTGTTGGACATTTGAAGCTACCTTCTTGCATAGCAAGCTATCTATTTGGTGTGGGTACGATAGTCCTCGGTGGGGGGTTGAAACAGAGGGGATTGGGCAATGCACTGTTGCATTTCGGGCAACAGTCGAGCGCAGCGTTTGGCCCATCGCGGGTCAAGCTCGCTCCCACAGTGTGTTCGCTGGCCCTTGTGGGAGCGGGCTTGCCCCGCGATGGGGGCTTCAGGCCGGCAACAGAATCCCGAAG